>NZ_JADDIL010000004.1:0-170255 GCF_020826795.1 Microtetraspora sp. AC03309
CGGGCCCGAGGCGAGCGGTTGCGAGGTGCGTGCCACGGCAAGCGGGGCCGAGACATGCGGTTCCGAGGCATGCGGTTCCGAGGCGGACGGTCCCGAGACGGACGGTCCCGAGACGGACGGTCCCGAGACGGACGGTCCCGAGACGGACGGTCCCGAGACGGACGGTCCCGAGACAAGAGCACCCGAGGCAAGCGCGTCCCCAGCGAGTAGGCCCAAGCCCGGTTCCTTCACAGCGAGCGGGGCCGAGCCCGGCTCGTTCACAGTGAGCGAGCCCGAGACAAGAGGACCCGAGGCAGATGGGCCCACGGCGGGTGGGTCACAGGCGGCTGTGTCCACGACGAGCGGCAGCAGTGTGGGGGGACAGGTGGTCGGCACGCCATGCCTCTCAACCGTTGGCCATGACGGGGACAGTGAAGGCGGCCGCCAGGTCGGCAGGGAGATCGGCGGCGGAGACGGCGGCCACGGGAGCGGCGGCCAGGTCGGCAGGGGAGGCGGCAGCGAGGTGGGCGGCGGCCACGTCGGCGGCGGAGGCCGCAGGGAGATCGTGAGCGGGTTCGGAGGCGGGAGCGGCGGACACGGGCTTGCGGTCAGCGGGTACGGCGCGGGCAGCATCACCGACCCGATCAACAACGAACTCCCGTACCTGCCGACCTGGAACAACGAACCCGCCTGGTGGGAAGAACCCGATCCTGAACCGCTCCCGGCAGAACGAAAAGGACCTGCCGCTGCGGCCGGTCCGCCACCGGACCCGGCCGACGACGTCCCACCCTTCTAAATGCGCAACGCGTAGAAGCGCAGCCCGTAGAAGCGCAGCGCTGCCATGCCGGGGAGAGCCGGGACGCCATCGCCCGTGCGAGAACCAGCGGTCAACTGCCACCTGACGACGGCTCACGGCCCGAGAGCCATGGACCCAGCTGGACGGGTTTTCACTTTTCGGAGACTTTTACCTCCGCGGGCTGTGACTCGTCACCCCTGCGGATAGTTGGTCCCTTTATGCATGGATCGTCCCTTCGGGCGCCGGGCCATGCCGCGTACGCGCCGAAAGGAGATGATCCCCGAAGGCAGGAGTGTTCCATGACTGAGACCGACCCGGAGAACACCTCGGGCCAGCCTCCGGCTCATCTGCCCGACGACCGGGAAGACGCCGGCGGGGCCGACGCTCCGGCCGGAATCGATACCGAGGGACCGGCGCCCCACGTCCCCGACGATCGCAGGGGAGCGGCCGGGCGCGGCGCCACTCAGCCGGAAGGCGGCTAGCGGAGCGGTGCCCCGCTGGCGGGAGGCGGGCATCCGGCCGACATGATCCACGTCTCCGGCTCCCGGTCACCGGAACGAGGTGGGGACGTGGAAGGTCCAGCCGGGCCGCCACTCGAACGGCGCGTCGACGAGTTCCTCCAGCGGAACTCCATTCAGAAGGTGCTCCAGCGACCACCGGTTGGCGGAGTGCGCGACGAGCAGGACCCGCGTGCCGTCCCAGCGGACGACGAGGTCGCGGAGGAACTCCCTGGTCCGCTCCACGACGTCCTGGTAGCTCTGCCCGCCGGGCCAGGGGGTGCGGAGGTGTTGTGACCTCCGCGCGGCGACTTCGGCGACCGGTCCCCCGTTGAGCACGCCGTAGTCGCACTCGCGGAGCCGCGGGTCCGGGACGATGGGGATGCCACCGTCCCGGAACGCGATCTCGGCGGTCTCGACGGCGCGCCGCAGGTCGGACGTGAAGACCACGGCCAAGCCGTCGTCGCGGCGGCGCAGGCCGAGCTCCGCGGCGAGAGCCCGGCCTTGCTGCGACAGTTTCGCCGGGGAGCCAGCCGGTCGCGACGCCTGTCTCGTTGTCCGTGGTGATCGAGTGCGTCTCGTAGACGAGCTCGACTCCCATGGACGGCCCTCCGGGTCAGGCGCGGCGTGCGACCGCGGCGATGAGCGGCTGGACCAGGCGGGCTGCCAGGGGACCGAACGCCGCCAGGATCAGGACGTACGCGGCTGCCAGTGGTCCGAGGTCCGGATGGGCCCCGGCGGCGACCGCGAGGCCGGCGATCACGATGTTGAACTCACCACGCGGGATGAGCGCGATGCCCGCTCGTACCCGGCCCTCTCGGGCGATCCCCGCTCTGCGAGCCGCGTACGCGCCGGTGGCCAGCTTGGTGATCATGCTGACCAGGGCGAGCAGCGCGGCCAGACCGGCGACCGGCCAGATCGCGGCCGGGTCGGTCTGCAGGCCGAAGAAGACGAAGAACACCGCCGCGAACAGGTCACGGATCGGGGAGAGCAACGCTCGGGCATCCTCGGCGAGTTCGCCGGACAGCGCGATGCCGACCAGGAAGGCGCCGACCGCGGCCGAGACCTGCAGCTTCTGGGCGAGGCCGGCGACCAGCAGGGCCAGGCCGACCACCTTCAGAAGCAGGACCTCGGAGTTGGGGCTGGACACGAACGCCTCGATGACGCGTCCGTACCGCAGGGCGACCAGCAGGACGACGCTGACCGTGGCGAGCGCGATGGCGACGGTGACGGCACCGCCGAAGAAGCTCACCCCGGCGAGCACGGCGGTGAGGATCGGCAGGTACACCGCCATCGTGAGGTCTTCGAAGACCAGCAGCGACAGCACCACCGGGGTTTCCCGGTTACCGATCCAGCCCAGGTCGGACAGCACCTTGGCCGTGATTCCGGAGGACGTGGCGTAGGTGACGCCGGCCATCGCGATCGCCGCGACGGGTCCCCAGCCGAGCAGGAGGGCCGCCACCGCGCCGGGGGCGGCGTTCAGGACGAGGTCGACCAGTCCGCCGCGGAAGTTACCGCGCAGGCTGGTGACCAGTTCGTCCGCGTTGTACTCCAGCCCGAGGGTGAGCAACAGGAGGATGACGCCCAGTTCGGCGCCGACCGAGATGAAGTCCTCGCTGGTCGCCAGGGGGAGGATGCCGCCGGTGCCGAAGGCGAGACCGGCGATCAGATAGAGGGGAATGGGAGAGATACCGACGCGCAGGGCGAACGCTCCGAGCACGCCCAGCGCGAGGATGACACCACCGAGTTCGACGAAGAGTATTGCTGTGTGCACCCGCTGCCCTACCCGTTCGCCATGATCTCGGCGACGGCCTCGGTGCCCTCTGAGCTTCCTACCACGACCACCACATCCCCCGCGGCGAGCACGAATTCCGGGCCCGGGCTCGCGATCACCTGCCCGGCGCGCACCACCGCGACGATCGACGTCCCGGTGCGGGTGCGAACCCGCGCGTCTCCCATCGGCCGGCCCGCGTACGGCGTGCCCGGCGCGATCGGCAACTGTTCACTGACGAGCCCCTCGACCTCTCGATGAAGGGCGTTGAGGCGCTGCACGATCCGCGGCGCGCCCAGCAACTCGGCCAGGGCGTCCGACTCCTCGTCGTTCAGCTTGATTGCCTCGCACGCCCGATCGGGATCGAGGCGGTCGTACACGATCAGGTCCCGGCGCCCCGTACGGTGTGACACGACACCGATGCGCCTTCCTGCCTGCGTGACGAACTCGTGACGCAGCCCTATGCCGGGCAGCGCTGTCTGTTCGACCTCCACCGGTCTCCTTAATTCCGTGCCTGTCCGCGGTTCAACCGTATCAATCCGGACAACCAGTTTCGGGTGACCTGTTGGTGTGTCATTGGTCCCAGACGGTGAATTACATGCCGTCACCAGGCCGTCGGCGGACCGAATCTTCCTCTGGAACAACTGATCTGGCTAGGCTGCGGCCCATGTCCCCTCATGAGACGTCCACCCACGAGCCGGAGATCACCGCACCGATCGATCTCTGTACCCCCGACGGGCGGCTCAACCCCGCCGCCGTCGGCTGGTCGCGAACGCCGCTGCACCGCTGCAACCTGCGTGGCTGGGGCCGGACCAAACGGTGGGAGTACTGGTGCGTCGCGACGCCGACGCACCTGATCGCCATCACCGTCAGCGACATTGACTACATGGGGCTGAACAGCGTCTACTTCCTGGAGTACGGCGGGCGCGAGTTCAGCAAGACCAGCATGATCCCCTTCGCTCGGGGGGTACGGCTGCCGGCGAGCCTGCTCGACGGGGACGTGGCCGTACGCGGCGCCGTGACCGCCGAGATCGTCCACGAGGAGGGCGGCACCCGCCTGCGCGCCCGCTGCGTCACGCCGGACGGGCCACTGGAGGCCGACCTGCTGGTCGCCCTGCCTCCCGGGCACGAGACGCTCAGCGTGGTCATCCCGTGGAGCGAGCGCCGGTTCCAGTACACGTCCAAGCACACCGCCCGGCGCGCGGAGGGCACCGTACGCATCGGCGGAACGGCGATCGACTTCGCCGGGTGGGGCGTGCTCGACCACGGCAGGGGCCGCTGGCCGTATGACACGTTGTGGAACTGGGGCACGGCCTCCGGGGAGACCGACGGGCACGTGGTGGGCCTCCAGTTCGGCGGCAAGTGGACGGCGGGCACCGGCATGACCGAGAACGCCCTGTGCGTGGACGGCAGGCTCACCAAGATCGGTGAGGAGCTGGAGTGGACGTACTCCACCTCGGACTACCTCGCCCCGTGGACGCTGCGGACGCCCGGCTCCGACCAGGTGGACCTGACGTTCACACCGTTCCATGAGCGGGCCGACCGGACCAACGCCGGGCTGATCTCCACCGAGGGCCACCAGTGCTTCGGCCACTACAGCGGGGTGGTCCGGCCGGACGGCGGCACACCGATCCAGGTGGACGGCCTGCTCGGCTGGGCGGAACAGGTCCACATGCGCTGGTGACGGCGGACCGGCTCAGCGGGTGGCCCACCAGCTCCGGGCCAGCGCGTCGAGCGTGGGCGCGGTGCTCGCGCATGATCTCCGTGTGCAGCGGCACCGGCGCCGCGGGCGGGAGGGTGACCCGGTCGAGGAACTCCGGGATCCGCGCCGACCATGCCTCGTCGAGGCCGTCGGCGCGGTGGTGGGCGACGCAGTTCGCGCGCTGCCCGGCGATGAACCCGTCCCAGTCGTCCGGGCCGAGTACGTCGAGCTCGGGCGCGGAGGTCGCGTGCAGGACGGCCAGCGTCTCCCCCAGGACGGAGGCGAGCCGCCGCCGGTCGAGCGGCTCGATGTCCGGCCAGGCGGCGGCGAGGCTGACGCCGGTCAACCGCTCCATCAGGACGTAGTGCCAGCCGTCAGGCCGAGGCTGCGGGCCAGCTCGGCGACCGGCGGTGGCGTTTCGGAGATCACATCCGGTCACTATGTCCCATTAAGGAAGCTGTGACCACTGAGTAATATCCCGTAACTACTCTCCCTGGCATGTCATCAAACGTCCGGCGGGCGCTCACGACCGGCGCCACCGCCATGGTGGCCCTCGGCCTCGTCACCCCCGCGGCACTCGCCGCCGCGAGCCCCGACCACACGGTGAAGATCACCGTGATGGCCAGCTCCGACATCCACGGCAACGCACTCAATTGGGACTACTTCAAGAACACCGAGTACGACGACAGCGCGCACAACGACGTCGGCCTGGCGAAGGTGTCCACGCTGGTCAAGCAGATCCGGGCGGACCGGGGAGCGGACCACACGCTGCTCTTCGACTCGGGTGACACCATCCAGGGCACGCCGCTCGACTACTACTACGCCAAGGTCGAGCCGATCACCGAGTCCCGCGAGCTCCACCCGATGGCCAAGGCCATGAACGCCATCGGGTACGACGCGGTGACGCTGGGCAACCACGAGTTCAACTACGGCCTGCCGCTGCTGGCCAGGTGGATCAAGCAGATGGACGCCCCGGTGCTGGGCGCCAACGCGGTGTCCGCCACGACCGGCCGTCCCGCCTACGAGCCGTTCGTCATCAAGACGATGAAGGTCAAGGGCGACAAGCCGGTCAAGGTGGGCGTGCTCGGGCTGACCAACCCGGGTGTCGCCATCTGGGACAAGGACAACGTCGACGGCAAGCTGAAGTTCCTCGATCTGGTCGCCACCGCGAAGAAGTGGGTGCCGGTGATCCGCGGCCTGGGCGCCGACGTGGTCCTCGTCACCGCGCACGCGGGTGACAACGGGCTGTCCTCCTACGGCACGGACCTCCCGGTGGAGAACGCGGCCGCCATGGTCGCCGAGGAGGTGCCGGGGGTCGACGCCGTCCTCTTCGGCCACGCCCACAACGAGGTGCCGCAGCGGTTCGTCACCAACAAGGTCACCGGCGAGCAGGTGCTGCTGACCGAGCCGAGCAAGTGGGGCCAGCGGCTGTCGGTGGTCGACTTCACCCTGACCAAGCAGCGCGGCCAGTGGTCCGTCACGACCAAGTCGTCCACCACGCTGAACGCGAACACCGTGGCCGAGGACCCCAAGATCGTCGCGCTGATGAAGTCACAGCACGACAAGACGGTGGGCTACGTCAACCAGGTGATCGCGCAGTCCAAGGAGCAGCTGTCCGCGGCGGAGTCGCCGTACAAGGACACCGCGATCCTCGACTACATCCAGAAGGTGCAGACCGACCTGGTGAGCAAGGCGATCGCGGGCACGCCCGAGGCGTCGCTGCCGGTGTTGTCGATCGCCGCGCCGTTCAGCCGCACCGCCGTCTTCCCCGCGGGCCCGGTGAGCGTCCGTGACATGGCCGGCCTGTACGTCTACGACAACACGCTGCTCGGCATCACGCTGACCGGCACCCAGATCAAGGACTACCTGGAGTATTCCGCGAAGTACTTCACCCAGGTGGCTCCGGGCGCACCGGTCGACGTCGCCACCCTCACCAACGCCGGCGGCACCCCCGACTACAACTACGACCAGCTGTCGGGCGTCACGTACGACATCGACATCTCCAAGCCGGTCGGGCAGCGCATCGTCGGCCTCGCCTACCAGGGGCAGCCGATCGCCGCCGACCAGCGGTTCGTGGTCGCGATCAACAACTACCGGCAGTCGGGCGGCGGCGGCTTCCCGCACGTCAAGACCGCTCCGGTGGTCTACAACGCCCAGGTGGAGATCCGGCAGGCACTGATCGAGTACGCCACCGCCTCCGGGACGATCGACCCCGCCACCTTCGCCGAGGCCAACTGGAAGCTCGTCCGCGAGGGCGTGCCGGTCTTCTGATCCGCTGCCGGCCGACCCTCCACGGCGGGTGCCGTCACACCGTACGGTGCCCGCCGTCGCCGGCGTCGAGGAAACCCACGACGCCGGACTCATCGAGGATCACCCGGGCGAGCGCGTCGGCGGCGTCGAGGCGGCCGAGCGACTTGGCCGCCCACGCCATGGCGGCGCGGTCGCCGGGGTTGCCCAGCAGGGCGTTCAGCTCGGCGAGGAGCCGGTCCGCGCCGGGCTTGTCCTCCAGGATCGCCCGGGCGGCGCCGGACTCGGCCAGGTAGCGCGCGTTCTGGCGCTGCTCGTCCCCGGCGGACGGCACGAGGGGGATGAGGACCGACGGTTTGCCCACGGCGGTCAGCTCGGCGATCGTGCCCGCGCCGCTGCGGGAGACCACGATGTCGGCCGCGGCGAACACGTCGGCCAGCTCGCCTCCGATGTACGGCACCGGGTGGTAGCGCCGCCGCAGCTCCTCCGGAAGGCGGTCGGCGCTCTGCGCGAGCTGGCCGATCCAGCCGGCGCCGCACTGATGCAGCACCTGCGACCGGGTGAGCAGCGAGGGCAGGATCTCCTCGATCATGGTGTTGATCTGGCGGCTGCCCTGCGCGCCCCCGGTGACATAGATGAGCGGCAGGCCCGGCGTGAGCCCGAAGTGCGCCCACACGGACGTGGCGTCCCCGTGCACGAGGTGCGGCCGGATCGGGTTGCCCGTGACGACGGCCCGGTCCCGGGCCGAGCCGGGCAGATGGTCGATCGAGGACGGGTGGGTGAGCGCGATCCGCGTGGCGAACCGCGCCAGGATCCGGTTGGCCAGGCCGAGCGCGGTGATCTGCTCGTGCATCACGAGCGGGCGGCCGAAGACCCGGGACGCGAGCCCGAGCGGCACGCAGACGTACCCGCCGGTGGACAACACGACGTCCGGGCGGTATCGGGCCGCGATGCTCGCGGCCTGGATCAGGCCGACCGGGATCCGGAACATGTCGGCGATGTTCGAGGCCAGCTCGCGAAGGTTGGGCCTACGGCGCAGCTTCCCGGCCTTGATCGCCCGGAACGGGATGCCGTTCTCGGCGCTGACGCGGGCCTCCAGGCCGTCGGCCGTGCCCACCCACAAGACGTCGAGGTCGACACCGGCGGCGGCCGCCCGTTCCCGTACCGCCCCGATGGTGGTCAGCGCCGGGTAGGTGTGCCCGCCGGTTCCGCCCCCGGTGACGAGCAGCCGCAGGCTTCGTCGGTCTCCGGCCATCATCCCGTTCGTCCTCTCAAGCGGTGTCCACACATTTGCGGACCACCACCTTTCCACGAATGAGGCCGTGGCCCGACATCAGGAACCGGCGGGGCCTCGGGACCGCTGCTCCCTGAACACGCTCGGGGCGACCCCCACCCGCCGGGTGAACAGGCGGGTGAAGTATCCCGGGTCGTCGTACCCCACCCGGCGGGCGACCGCGGCCACCCCGAGATCGGTGCCGGCCAGCAGCTCCTTGGCCTGGTTGAGCCGGATCGTCAGGATGTAGTCCTTGGGGCTGCATCCGGCGCTGCGCCGTACGGCGTCGCGGAGTTCGGCGACCCGCATGGACAGCCGCCGGGCGTGCTCGGGCACGGACAGCGGCAGGCAGGCGTTCCTGGCCAGGCTCTCCAGCAGCGGGTTGCCGTTGGGGTCGTGGTCGGCGCGGCTGCGCCGCAGTGTCACCAGCAACTCGTGCACGGCGGCGGAGGTCTCCACCTCCATATGGGGGCCGCCCCGGCGGCAGGCGGCGGCCATCTTCCTGACGACCAGCTGGGCGGGCTCCGCCGACGACAACGGGACGACCGCCTCCTCGGGGTCGAGGAACCCGAGCTCGCCGTAGGCGGCGATGGCCGGGCCGGTGAAGTCGGCGAAACACTCCGACCAGCCCGGCTCGTACGGGCCGTAGTGGTGCTCCACGCCGGGGAACAGCCACAGCAGCACGGGCCCGGCCACGTCGACCGGCGGCCGGCCTCCCCAGGAGAACCAGCCCTGCCCGGACAGGACGATCACGGCGACGTGGTGGTCGAGCACGCGGGGACCGACGGCGGGCAGCCGTCCCCGCTGGGTGCCGACCGCGAGGCAGGCGAGCCCGAGCCGCCGGTGGACCGGGCTCGGGGTGAGGTAGTGCCACCAGTGGTCCCAGGGCTCCTGCCCCTCCACCCACGCGATGGGTCCAACAGGACGCCGCGAATTGTCCATGGTCGCCCCCACCCCGCCCTCGGCAAGCTCGTGCCCGGGGATCGTAATGAGGCTGGATGACGATCCCGTCACGAATCAAGGGGGATCGTCCGTGAGGAACTTCACGATCGAGGACGGCGGCTTTCGGCTGGACGGCGAGGAGTTTCGCCTACTTTCTGGCGCTATGCATTATTTTCGGGTGCATCCGGACCAGTGGTCGCACCGGCTGGCGATGATGCGCGCCATGGGCCTCAACACGGTGGAGACCTATGTGCCCTGGAACCTGCACGAGCCGCGTCCCGGAACGTACCGGCGCCTGGACGAGTTGGACCGCTTCCTTGAGGCCGCGGCCCGCGCGGACCTGCACGCGATCGTGCGGCCCGGGCCGTACATCTGCGCGGAATGGGACAACGGCGGCCTGCCGTCGTGGGTCACCGGCCGGCTCAGGACGAGTGACCCGGAGTTCCTCGCCCACGTCGACCGGTGGTTCGCCCGGCTACTCCCCCGCGTCGCCGCGCACCAGATCACCCGCGGCGGCAACGTGCTCATGGTGCAGGTGGAGAACGAGTACGGCTCGTACGGCACGGACACCGCCTACCTGAGGCACCTCGCCGACGCCATGCGCGCGTCGGGGATCGACGTCCCGCTGTTCACCGCGGACGGGCCGGAGGACCACATGCTGACCGGCGGCTCCCTGCCGGGCGTGCTCGCCACCGCCACCTTCGGCTCCGATCCCCTGCGGGCGATCGAGGTCCTGAGGCGGCACCGGCCGGGCGACCCGGTCGCGTGCATGGAGCTGTGGATCGGCTGGTTCGACCACTGGGGCCGCCCGCGCGTCACCCGCGACGCGGCCGAGGCCGCCTCCGTGCTGGAGCAGTTGCTGGAGGCGGGCGCCTCGGTCAACATCTACATGGCGCACGGGGGAACGAATTTCGGCACGGGAGCCGGGGCGAACCGCGACCTGGAGACCGGCGCCTACCTGCCGACCGTCACGTCGTACGACTACGACGCCCCCATCAGCGAGCACGGCGCTCCCACCGAGAAGTTCCGGCTGTTCCGCGACGTGCTGACGCGTTACAACCCCGCGCCGGAGCCGCCTCCCGCGCCGCCTGTGCTGCCGCCCGCCACCGTTCGGCTGACGGAGTCGGCTCCGCTGCTGCCCGCTCTGCCCGTGCCGGCGGGCCCGCCGGTCGTCTCCCCCACTCCCCCGGCGTTCGAGGACCTCGGGCTCGACCACGGCCTGGTCCACTACCGGGTCGAGGTCCCCGGGCCGCGCGGGTCGTACCCGCTGGTCGTGGACGGCCTTCGCGACCGGGCCCATGTCTACGTGGACGGCGTACGGGTCGCCGTGCTCGACTCCGTGAACGAGACGGAGCACCAGGCGGTGGAGGTGCCCGGCCCGGCCACGGTCGAGTTGCTGGTCGAGTCGCTCGGGCGGGTCAACTACGGCCCCAGGATGGGCGAGCGCAAGGGCGTCACCGGCGGGATCAGGCACGAGCGGCAGTACCTCCACGGCGTGACCGCGCAGGCCGTGCCGCTCGGCGACCTGCCGCCCGGGGTCCCGTTCACGCCGGGTACGGCGGCCGCCGTGCCCGCCTTCTTCCGCGGCGAGGTGACGGTGGACGAGCCCGCCGACACGTTCCTCGCGCTGCCGGGATGGGGGCACGGCTACGTCTGGGTCAACGGATTCTGCCTGGGCCGCTACTGGTCGGTCGGGCCGCAGCGCACGCTCTACGTCCCCGGCCCGCTGCTGCGGACCGGGGACAACGAGATCGTGATCCTGGAACTGGACGCGGCCGGGGATCCGGTCATCGAGCTGCGCCCGGAGCCCGACCTCGGGTGAGGCCGGGGCATCACAGCTTGACGCTTCCCGCGGCGAGGTCGGCCTTCCAGAAACGCTGCAGTGACACGAAGGCCAGGATGACGGGGATGATCGAGATGAGGGCTCCCGTGACCACGGCGTCGCGCAGGAAGCCGGTACGGATGCCGTGCCACTTGACCAGGCCCAGGGTGATGGGCCACAGGGCCTGGTCGTTGAGCACCATCATGGGCAGGAAGAAGTTGTTCCAGATCGCTACGAACTGGAACAGGAACAACGTCACCAACGCGGGCGCCATCAGCCGGATCCCCACGGTGAAGAAGATCCGCAGTTCCCCCGCCCCGTCGATGCGGCCGGCCTCAAGCAGCGTGTCCGGAACGGCCGCCTCGGCGTACGCGCGGGCGAGGTAGACGCCGAACGGGCTGACCATGCAGGGCAGCAGCACGCCCCACATGGTGTTCAGCAGCCCGAGCCGGCTCTCCAGGAGGTACAGCGGAAGCGTGATCAGCGGGGCGGGGACGAGGACCGCCCCCATGATGACCGCGAACACGGCGCCGCGACCGCGGAAGGGGTACTTCGCCAGTGCGTACCCCGCCATGGCGGCGAGCAGCGTGGCGCCGAGCGCGCCCCCTCCGGAGTAGATCAGGGTGTTCAGCAGCCACCGGGGGTACAGGCCGCCGTCCTGCGACATCACCCGCTCGACGTTGCCGGCCAGGTTCAGGTCGCCGAACCAGAGGCCGGGCGTGTCGAACAGGTCGCCGCCCGACTTGGTGGCGGACACGACCAGCCACCACACCGGCAGCAGGATGTAGACGGCGACCACGAACAGGAACGCGGTGGTGAGCACCTGGGCTCGCATGGACGTTCGCATCGGTCACATCACTCCACGTCGGGTGAGCCAGGCGGACAGCCGCAGGAAGAGGAAGGACAGCGCGCCCGCCAGCAGGGCGAGCACGATGGCGATCGCCGACCCCAGCGTGTAGTCGTTGTTGTCCAGGGCCACCTGGAGCGACCACATCAGCGGCGTGTAGCTCTTCGAGACGGCGGTCGTGACGCCGTTCAGCACGGTCGGCTCGTTGAAGAGCTGCAGCGTCCCGATGATCGAGAAGACCCCGGTCAGGATGAGCGACGAGCGGACCATCGGGATCTTGATCGACCAGGCGATCCGCCAGGCACCGGCCCCGTCCATCGACGCGGCCTCGCAGAGCTCCTTGGGGATGGCCTGCAACGCCGCGTAGATCACCAGCATGTTGAAGCCGGTCCAGGTCCACGTGACGATGTTCCCGATCGACCACAACACCACGCCGCCGCCGAGCAGGTCCAGCCCGAACGGGGAGATCTCGGGCGTGTAGAGGAACGACCACACGATCGCCGCGATGACGCCCGGCACCGCGTACGGCAGGAAGTAGACGAGCCGGAAGAAGCGCTTGAACCGGGCGGCGTGGCCGTCCAGGACCAGCGCGAGCACCAGCGCCAGGCCGAGCATGATCGGGACCTGCACGATCCCGAACAGCAGCAGCCGCCGCACCCCGGCCAGGAAAGTGCCGTTCCCGAAGACCGCCGCGTAGTTCGCCAGGCCGGAGAAGACCCGCTCCGGCGTGCCGAACCCGAGACCCGACCGCTTCAGCTTGTACAGGCTCTCGTTGATCGCGTACCCGATGGGGAGCACGAAGAAGACGACGAACAGCGCCCCGAACGGCAGGAGGAAGATCAACGCCGCCCGGTTGGTCACCGCCCTGCCACTCCGACGGGCCGTCTCATGTTGCTGGACTGCCATGTTTTCGCTTTCTGGAGGGGAAACGACCTAGCCCTCGGTGACGCTCAGGCCCTTGTCCTTGATGGAGGCCACGGCCTTCTCCTGGACGGTCTTCAGCGCGTCGGCCAGGCTGCCCCCCTTGGCCACCGCCTCACCCACCGCCGAGTTGAACGCGTCGTTCACGGCCGGGGTCGTCGGGCCCCAGCCGAAGGACGGCGCCACCGTCTTGGCGGCCTCGGAGAAGACCTCGAAGACCGGCTGGTCGCCGTAGAACGGCCGCGGCGACTTCATCGCGGGCAGGGAGGTGCCGTCGGCGGAGGTCGGGAAGAGCCCTCCGTTGACGACCAGGTCGTCGAACGCGGCCTGGTCGGTGGCCAGCCAGGTGGCGAACTCGACCGCCTCCTTGGGGTTCGCGCATCCCTTCAGCACGGCGTTGGGCGAGCCGCCGACGTTGCCGGTGACGGTGGTGCCGCTCCCCCAGGACGGCATCGGCGCGACGGCCCACGTGCCCGAGGTCTTCGGGATCGAGTCCTCCAGCACCTTGGTCATCCACACCGCGCCGACCAGCGAGGCGATCTTGCCGTCGGTGAAGTCCTTGAACCAGGCGTCCGACCAGGCGGCCTTGACGTCGACGAGCTTCTTGTCGAGCAGGCCCTGCCAGTAGTTCGCGACCTTGAGCGTGGGCTCGTCGGTGATACTCACCTTCCACGCGTCACCGGAGGTGGAGAACCAGTTCGCCCCGGCCTGCCAGGCGTAGCCGCTGAAGCCGTACATGTCGTCCGGGTTGAACGAGGTGAGAAAGACCTTGGGGTCGGCGGCGTGCAGCTTCTCGGCCGCGGCGGCGAACTCGTCCCAGGTCTTCGGCACCTCGATCTTGTGCTTGGCGAAGAGGTCCTTGCGGTAGAACATGCCCATCGGCCCGGAGTCCACCGGCACGGCCACCTGCCGGCCGCCGAAGGTGACCGAGTTGACCGCCCACTGCTGGAACTTGGCGTTCGACTCCTTGGCGTAGTCGGTGATGTCCTCGAGTGCCCCCTCGACGAGGAAGCTGGCCAGGGTCTCGCCGCCGACCTGGGCCAGGCACGGGGCGTTCCCCGCCTTCACCGCGCCGAGCATCTTCTGGTAGCCGCCCTTGGCGCCCGGCTCGATCTGGGTGTACTTCACCTGGATGTCCGGGTGGGAGGCGTTCCAGGCCTCGGCCGCCTTGTCGTAGCCGGGCGCCCAGCCCCACCACTCGACGGTCACCGGACCCGCGGACGTGGCCGGTCTGTCCCCGCCGGTGGCGGCGCCGCCACCGCTCCCGCACGCCGCGGCCATGAGGATCGTGGCCACTCCGGCGGCCACTCCGGCGCTTCGCCTCGCCTGCTGTGTGACGCCCATGACGCCTTCGTCCTCCCTAGCCCACGGTGATCCGGTCAGCCGCAACCTTCACTCCGGGGGCAGGGTCCGCTCCATGGACAAACAGCGGCCGATCCTTGCACTTTGCGCATCACGACCTCGTGATTCGCGAGGAGGCGTGCGCGCACGTGCGGCCAGACATCACAGAAAGAGCATCTTCGCCCACATAATGGACACATCATCCAGCATTGTGCGGAATATCTCACTACAGGGGGACCTATGCTGACCGATGCGGATCTGCGGCATCTGCGGCGCTGCGTGGAGCTGGCGGCCGAGGCGCTGGAGGACGGCGACGAGCCGTTCGGCTCCGTGCTCGTCTCGGCGGACGGGACCGCGCTGGCTGAGGACCACAACCGCGTGGCCGGGGGCGACCACACCCGGCATCCCGAGTTCGAGCTGGCGCGCTGGGCCGCCGCGAACATGACCCCCGAGGAGCGGGCGGCGGCGACGGTCTACACCTCGGGCGAGCACTGCCCGATGTGCGCGGCCGCGCACGGCTGGGTCGGCCTGGGCCGCATCGTGTACGCGAGCTCGACCGAGCAGCTCGTGTCCTGGCTGACCGAGCTGGGCGCTCCCGCCGCGCCGGTACGGCCCCTCCCGATCCGGGAGGTCGCCCCCGGGGTCGTGGTGGAGGGGCCGGTACCCGAGCTCGCCGAGCGGGTGCGCGACCTGCACCGCCGCTTCCACTCGGCCCGCTGAGCCGGCCCCCCGAAAGCCGGGGTCAGGGGGCGGTGCGGTACCGCTCGACCTCCGACCAGGGTGCCCACATGCCGGCCAGGCACCGGTCGAACACCTCGGAGTGCCGGACGTACGCGTCACGGGCGGGACCGGGGCGTACGCACAGGTCGTCCTCGTCGTTGACCGACCACGGCGCGGTGTCGTGGCCGAGCGCGGCGGGCAGCAGCGAGGCGACGCCGCGCGCGCCCAGCTCGCTGGTGAGCTGGCGGCGTACGGGACGGCCGAGCGCGTCGGCGAAGATCTGCGCCCAGACCTCGGACCTGGCGCCGCCGCCTGCCAGCCGCCACGGGCGGTCGCCGACGTCGGCGCCGCTGGCCAGGACCCGGTCGAGCTGGACCCGGTGGTACTGGGCGACGCCCTCGATGACCGCGCGGGTGAGGTGGCCGCGGCGGTGCATGCCCGAGATGCCGAGGAAGGTCCCGGACGCCGCGGGATGCTCGGGGGCGCCGTTCACGAAGGGCAGGAAGAGCAGGCCGTCCGCGCCCGGCGGCACCGCTGCCGCCTCCGCCAGGAGCTCGGTGGCCGGGACACCGCCGACCTGGCCGTGCGGCACCGACGCGGACGCCAGCCATTCGAGGTTGGCGGCCGAGGTGGGCGCGACCTCCATGGCCAGCATCGTGGCGGTGTCGGGCATCAGCGCGCTGAGGGTGACCTCGGGCGCCGGGGTGCCCGCGGGCACGACCACGCCGTTGATGGCCCAGGTCCCGACGATGATCGTCACGTCGCCGAGCTCGCGGCCTCCGGCGCCCAGCGTCGCCGCCACGCAGTCCATGCAGCCCGCGATCACGGGCAGCCCCTCGGGGAGCCCGGTCAGTTCGGCCACGCGGGCGGTCAGTCCGGCGACGATCTCGCCGGACTCCCGCAGCGGCGGGAACCGGTCGAGGTCGCTCGCGGGCAGGCCCACCAGCTCAAGCGCGGTCGCGCTGTACTCGCGGGTGTCGAGCGCCACCATGCCGAACGCGCTCGCGTCGCTGTAGTCCGCGCTCGGGACCCCGGTGAGCTGCGACGTCACCCAGTCCTTGCAGGACAGCGCCCACCGGGTCGCGGCGTACGCCGCCGGCTCGGCGTCGCGCAGCCAGCGCAGCAGCACGCTGGGCTGGGCCGCCCACGGGATGGATCCGGTCTCCCGCGCCAGGCGGAGCGCGTCCTCCTCCGGGATCTCGTCCACGATGTGCTGGGCCCGGCTGTCCGACGACGCGACGGCGGGGCCGACCGGCCGCAGGGACGCGTCCACCGGGTAGAGGCCGTTGCCGTGGGCCGCCACGCCGATGCCGGCCGGGACGTACCCGTCGGCGGCGAGCTTGCCCGCGAGGTCACCGAGCAGCGACACGACCGTGTCGGCCAGCCCGAGCATGTCGACGTCGTGCCGGTGCGCGGTCACGGCGGTGCGCGGCGTGCGGGCGTGCACCACGCCGATCTCGTTGCCCTCCGCGTCGAAGGCGGCGGCCTTCGACGCCGTGAGGCCGACGTCGACGCCGATGTAACACGTGGCGGGGGCCGTCACGAGATCCTCCTGTCGCTTCCGCTGGATGTTGACGTGGCCAGGGCCCGGGGGCGGTAGCGCCGCAGCTCCGCCTCGTAACCGGCGACTTCGGCGCGCGCCCGCGCCTCGTCCCAGCCAAGGTGCCGTACGGCGACGTCGGCGCAGGTGGGGGCGGCCGAAAGGCCCATGTCCGCGCCGAGCCCGACCAGGATACGTCGCAACAGGATGTCACCCAGCGTCACGGCCCCCTCCTCGCGTACGGCCATGACGACCTCGGCGGCGAGCGCGCCGGACTCCTGGTCGACGACCTCGGCCAGCGAGGGGTCGGCGGCGGCGAGTTCGAGAACCCGGCGGGCGCGCACGCCGTAGACGGTGAGCAGCCTGCGCGACTGCTTCCCGCTGAGCGGCGACGAGCGGATGAAGTCCTGGGCGAACGCCTTCCAGTCGGAGGTGTCCGCGCCGGGGAACGGCCGCTCGCGGGTGACGCAGCGGCGGGGCCGGCGGCCGAGCACGCGCAGCACCTCGTCGGTGACGTCCTCGGCGAGAGCGCGGTGGGTGGTCAGCTTGCCGCCGATGACGGTGAGCAGACCCGAGTACGCCGGCTCGTGGTTGAGCACCGTGTGCCCGCGGCTGATCTTGGCGTTGTCCGACACCCCGGCCGTGTACGGCAGGGGCCGTACCCCGGCCACGCTGTACAGCACGTCGGCGGGGGTGAGCCCGGCGTCCGGGAAGATCCGGTTGGTCTCGGCGAGCAGGTAGTCGATCTCGGCGTCGCTGGCGACGACCTCGTCCAGGTCGCCCTCGAAGGTGATGTCGGTGCTGCCGAGCACGTACCGGCCCTGCCACGGGAAGACGAAGATCGGCCGCTGGTCGGCGGCGGCCTCGAAGAAGATGCAGGTGTCTGGGGCGCCGGGGAACGCGTCGACGATGACGTGGCTGCCCTTCGTGCCCCCGTTGAGGCGCCGGCTCTCCACCTGGCCGTCGAGGATCCTGTCGATCCACGGACCGGCCGCGTTCACGGTGACGGCGGCCCGGATCTCGGTGCGCTCACCGGTCCTGTTGTCCTCGGCCCGCAGGCCGGAGATCCGGTCACCCTCGACGATGAGACCGGTGACGGTGGTGTGGGTCAGCACCCGGGCGCCCAGCCGCTGGGCGTCGAGGAGCAGTTCCACGCAGAGCCGCTCGGCCCACGGCACCTGCGCGTCGTGGAACAGCCCGGCGCCGCGCAGCCCCTTCCTCGACAGGGTGGGCCACCGGCGGGCCACCTTGCGTACGGAGACGCCGCGGCTGAGCCCGCGCCCGCGGGTCATCGCCATGGCGTCGAACGCCACCAGGCCGAGCCGGATCAGCGCGCCGGGCCTGCTGTTCCCCTTGTAGAAGGGGATGAGCATCGGGTAGTCCCGTACGAGGTGGGGTGCGGTGCGGAACAGCAGGTGCCGCTCGCGGATGGACTCGTGCACGAGCGTGAAGTCGTACCGTTCGAGGTACTTCAGGCCGCCATGGATCAACCGGCTCGACGTGCTCGACGTACCCGCGCCCACGTCGGCGCGGTCGACGACGACGACGCGCAGGCCGCGGGCGGCGGCGTCTCGGGCTACGGCGAGCCCGTTGATACCGGCTCCGATGACGGCGAGGTCGACGACGTCGTCACGTCCGGCGTGGTGGTGCGGCATGGGAGGCTCCCGGGGATGACGGGCGCGGGTCCCCGCCGGCGGCACTGCCGATGCCGCCAGGGACCCGCGCCCACGAAGGGTCAGGACGCTGCGATACCGGCGGCCGACCGCTCCTTGAAGAGCTCGTAGGCCTCCTCCGGCGTGAGACCGTCGTGCACGACCGCGCGGACGGCGGCGAGCATGGCGGCGGGCTGCTCGCTCTGGAAGATGTTCCGGCCCATGTCGACGCCGGCGGCACCCTCCTGGATCGAGCGGTAGGCCATCGTCAGGGCGTCCAGCTCGGGCAGCTTCTTGCCACCGGCGACGATGATCGGCACCGGGCAGCTCGCGGTGACCGTCTCGAAGCCCTCGTCGACGTAGTACGTCTTGACGATGTGCGCGCCCATCTCGGCGCTGATCCGGGTGGCCAGCCGGAAGTAGCGGGCGTCGCGGACCATGTCCTTGCCGACGGCGGTGACGCCGAGCACGGCGACGCCGTGCCGCTGGCCCGCGTCCACGAGCTTGGCCAGGTTGGCGACCGACCGCGACTCGTGCTCGCCGCCGACGAACACCTGGATGGCCAGGGCCGCGGCGTTGAGCCGTACGGCGTCCTCGATGTCGAGGGCGAGGTGCTCGTCCGACAGCTCGCGCAGGATGCTCGGGCCGCCGCTGGCGCGCAGGACGATCCCGGCGCTGCTGGTGGAGGGGATGCTGGTGCGCAGCGCGCCTCGCGTCATCATGATCGCGTCGGCGGAGGGCACGAGCGGGGCGATGTTGGTGTCGAGGCGCTCCAGGCCGGCCATCGGCCCGACGAAGTAGCCGTGGTCGAACGCCAGCATGACCGTGCGCCCGGTGTCCGGCCGGAAGATGCGGGACAGCCGGTTCTGCAGGCCCCAGTCCTGCGCGTGGGCGCCCTTGACGTGGAAGCCGCCCGCGGTGCTGCCCGCCGGGGTCCCGGACGTCCCGAAGTCGCGGGCGTCGATGAGGCCGTCGGTGTCAGCCATGAGTGTTGTCTCCTGTTGTTGTGGTGGTCGCGGCCGCCGTTCGCGGCCGTCTTCTGAATCGGGAGGCCGTGCCCCCGGCACGGTCACCCCCGCCGGCGAGGAAGAGGACGAAGAGCACCAGGCCGCCCTTGAGCAGGTTCTGCGCGGCCGTGCTCCAGCCCACGAGGTTGACGAGGCCGTCGAGCAGGATGAAGAAGAGCCCCGCTCCCCACACGCCCACCGGTACGGCCCGGCCGCCGGAGATGAGCGTGCCGCCGATGACGACGACGGCGACGGAGTCGAGCAGGTAGCGCGTGCCGAGGTCGGCGGAGGGCGCGATGTAGGCCGCGAGCAACGCCCCGGTCAGCCCGGCGAGCGCGCCGCTCACCAGGTACGTCGTCGCGATGACGCGGGCGACCGGGATGCCGGCCCGCTCGGCGGCCCTGCGGTTCTGCCCGACCGCGATCAGGGACCGGCCGTAGACCGTACGGCGCAGCAGCGCGATGATCAGGCCGGTCAGGACCGCGACGGCCACGGCGAGGATCGGCACACCCGCCGGGCGCACGTTGAGGAGCTGCCGCAGGCCGGGGTCGGGGACCGCGGTGAAGCCACTGGCCATCGTCAGGGTGAGCGAGGAGGCGACGAGCCCCGCGGCCAGCGTGGCGATGATCGGAGGGACGGACAGGCCGAGGATGGCCACGGTGCTGATGACCGCGATGAGGACGCCGACGCCGATGCCCGCGAGGACGCCGACGGTCGCCGAGCCGGTCGAGGCGGCCACCCCGACCGAGGCGAACCCGGCGAGCGAGATGATCGGCGCCACCGACACGTCGATGTTGCCGGGGCCGGCCGTGATGACGAGCATCTGGCCGAGCCCCACGATGACGAGGTACGGCGCCAGCGAGAGCGCCAGGGACACCGTCTGGCCGCCGCCCTGGCCCGAGATGATCAGAATGACCAGCCAGACGAGCGCCGCCGCGGCGAAGCCCCAGATCCACGGGCGCGAACCGATCGCGCGGATGTTCATCGCAGCACCTTCCCGACCACGACGCGGCCGGCGAGCACGGCCAGGACGATCACGCCTTGCACGGCGGACTGCATGTTCGACTGCACGTCGAGCAGGCTGAGGACCACGCTGACCAGACCGAGCGTCACCCCGCCGATGGCCACGCCCCAGGGGACGGCGCTCCCGCCGAAGAAGGAGCCGCCGCCGAGGATCACCGCGGCCACCGTCATGAGGGTGTAGCTGGAGGCCGACGACACGTCCCCGCCGCCCGTCTGGGAGGCCAGGAGGAGCCCGGACACGACGCCGAGCGCGCCCGCCACCGTGTAGGCGATGACACGGGACGTGAGCGGGCGCAGGCCGGCGCGCTGGAGCGCCACCGGATTGCTGCCGAGGCCGCGCATCCGCACGCCGAGCGCGCTGCGCGACGTGAGGAGGTATACGACCGCGGCGACGACGAGGATCGGCAGCAGCGGCGCGGGGAACCCGGCGGGCGCCCACGAGCCGAACGACGCCAGCCACTCCGGGGTCGAGCCGCCGGGCGTCGGCAGGAGGAACAGGCCCAGCCCCAGCCAGACGAACGACGCGCCGAGTGTCGCGATCAGCGACGGCACCCGGCGGAGATGGATGAGTGCGCCGAGCACGGCGTAGGCCGCGACCAGCCCGAGAAGCATCAGGACGCCGACGAGCGGCGAGGACACCAGCCGGGTCGCCGCGACCACGGTGACCAGGCCGACGAAGTTGCCGATGCCGAGGTCGATGTCGCCGACGGACATCAGCGCCATCTGGGCCTGGGCCGCGATGACGAGGGGCACGGTCGCCGACAGGACCAGCGTGAGGCCGCCCACGGTGAGCACGTCCGACTGCAGCGACGCGCAGACGCCGATCATCGCGATCAGGGCGACGGCGCTGACCACGGCCGGCGCCGTGCGGCGCATCCGCGCCCGGGACGGCAGGGCCGACGCGAGGAGCTCACTCATTGCTCTGCTCTCCATCCGACTCGGCGAAGGAGACGGCGATGATCCGTTCCTCGGAGATCTCTTCACCGACCAGCTCGGCGACCACCCGGCCGGCGCGGAACACGTAGACGCGATCGCAGTGGGCCATCTCGGCGTTCTCGCTCGAGTACCAGACGACGCTCCGGCCCTGCGCCGCCTCCTGCCGGATGAGGCCGTACAGGTCGGTCTTGGTGTGCACGTCCACGCCGCGGAAGGGGTCGTCGAGCAGCACGAGCTCGGCCGTGGAGGCGAACGCGCGGGCGACGATGACCTTCTGCTGGTTGCCGCCGCTGAGCTCGGTGATCCCGGCGTCCGCGCCGCCCCGGATCGCGAGACGTTCGACCCAGTCGCCGACCGCCGCGCGCTCCTGGGCGGGCCTGCGCAGGCCCTGCCTTGCCAGGCCGCGCATAGCGGTGACGATGAGGTTCTCCGCCACGCTCCACAACGGCAGGACGCCGGAGCGCTGCCGGTCGCCGGGCACGTACGCGCGGGTGCCCCGCACCTTGGTGTCGCGCCGGACCGGACGCCACAGGCGTTCGAGCACCTCCTGCTGGCCCTGACCGGCCAGCCCGGCCAGGCCCACGACCTCGCCCGCGCCGACCCGCAGGGAGACGTCGCGCAGGCCGGGCGCGGTGGCGCCGCGCAGCTCGGCGACCACCGCGCCGTCGGCGGGACCGCCGGAGGAGACGGCGGCCCGCTCCTTGTCGGACGGGACCGCGACGTGCGCGCCCATCAGGGTGAGCACATCCTGCTCGCCCAGCCCGGCGGAGGCCCGCTCGGCGGTGACCGCGCCGTCGCGCAGCACGGCGACGCGGTCGGCCACCGAGAGGACCTCCCGGATGCGGTGCGAGATGAGCAGCACGGCGGTGCCGTCCGCGGTCAGCCGGCGCACGTAGTCGTACAGCGACCGCGCCGCGTCCGGGCCGAGGGACTCGGTCGGCTCGTCGAGGATCAGCAGGTCGAGCCGGTCGACCAGGCTGGCCCTGGTGATCTCGACCATCTGGCGCTGGGCGATCGACAGGTCCTCGACCCGGTCGCGCGGGGACACTCCGTGGCCGGGGAACATCTCGTCGAGCCTGCGGCGTACGGCGTCGCCGGCCGCCCGCCGCCATCGCACCCTCGGGAGGCAGTGCCGTGAGGACACCCAGATGTTCTCCGCGATGGTGAGATCGGGGCAGAGCGAGGTCTCCTGGTAGGCCATCCGCACGGCGCGGAAGTCCGCGGCGCGCGGGCCGGCCTCGCCGGAGACCTCCTTGCCGTGCACCAGGACCGCGCCCTCGTCGCAGCCTTCCAGCCCGGCGAGCACGCGCATGAGGGTGCTCTTGCCGGCCCCGTTGTGTCCGACGAGCCCGAGCACCTCGCCCGCGCGGACCTCGAGGTCCACGCCCGCGAGCGCCCGGGTGCGCCCGTACGTCTTGGTCACGCCTTTGGCGATGACGACGGGCCGCCCTGCCTGCGGTCCCCGGTTGTCCACGTGCATGCCTTCCTGTGCGTCGGCTCCGGTCAGCCCGCGGCCGTCGGGATCGGCGGCCGCACCGGCTCGCCGCCGCTCTTCACGGCCTCGACCTGCTGGCGGAACAGCTCGCGGGTCCACGGCCAGGCGGCGTACTCGTCGGGCTTGAGCGCGCCCGCCCACGCGTCGCGGTCCTTCTGCTCCACGAGGACGATCGGGAAGGTCATCTGCTTGGGCACGTCCTTGCCGTCGAGCAGGTCCAGGGCCTCCCACAGAGCGGCGACCGACTGGCCCGGGTCGGACATGACCGCCACGGAGCCGTTGTCGATCTTGTTGTCCTTCCAGTAGTTCAGCGCGCGGCCGTTCGTCTCGAACGTCACCGCGGGCACCGGCTTGCCGGCGGTCGTGAACGCCTGCGCGACGCCGTAACCGTCACCGCAGCCGATGACGCCGTCGACCTTCGCCACGCTGGACAGCACGCCGAGCACGGCCTTCTGCGCGGTGGCGCCGTCGCACATGCCGGTCACCGTCGCCGCGGTCTTCACGCCGGGGTAGTCGCCGAGGATCTTCTTGGTGGTGTCGAACATCTCGGCCTCGGGCTGCGAGCCGACGACGCCGCGGCTGACGATCACGTTGCCCTTGCCGCCGATGCCCTCCAGAAGCGGCTTCGCGGCGTAGGTGGCCCAGTCGACGAAGCTGTTCTGCAGCACGTGCGCGCACGGGGCGTCGATCGCGGAGTCGAACACGACGACCTTGACGCCGGCGTTGCACGCCTGCTGGATGACCGGCTTGAGCGCGGTCGGCGAGGACGGGTCGATGAGCAGGGCGTCCGGCTTCTGCAGCAGCAGGCTCTTGATCTGCGCGACCTGCTCGGTGGCCGAGTTCTCGCCGGGCGCGTTCACGACCTTGTACTTGCTGATCAGGCCGTCTTTCTGCGCCTGCGTCGCGGCGGCCTCGAACTTGGCGATCATCGTCTGCCGCCAGCCGTTGCCGATGAAGCCGTTGCTGAGCGCGATGAACGGCTTGTCGCCGCCACCGGCGGCGGCACTCGGCTTGTCGTCGGCCGCGGTGTCGCCGGAGGAGTTACACCCCGTGGCCAGGACCGCGAGAGCGGCGATCGTCGCCGCGGAGGCCGCGCGCCAGGGCCGGCGTGTGGGACGGATACGCATCGTGTCTCCAGAGAGAGCAGGTCCGCCGGAGCGGTGGAAGTCGAAGCCGCGGGAACGCATCACTCGCAAGAGGCGGGATGTCATTACAGGCCTGTAGTGACAAGCAAACTAAGCCGACGTTACGTGCCTGTCAAGAGCAGGTTCCGCGACAGGACGAATCGGACGAGGAAGGATAATCTTCACGAGATGGCGTCCACCTGTTACGACAGGTCGCCCGGTCATGGCATGCTTCCAGAAGCCGCCGAGAAGGGACCCTGACGATGACCTATCCGCGCCTCAACAGAGACGGGGCGGAACCGCTGTGGATGCAGCTCATGCGGGCCCTACGCGCGGAGATCGAGAGCGGCGAGCTGGGCCCGGACCAACCGCTGCCGTCCGAGGCCGAGCTGAGCGACATGTTCAGCGTGTCCCGCACCGTCGTCAGGGAGGCCCTGCGCGAGCTCGTCCAGCAGCGTCTGATCTACAAGATCAAAGGACGCGGCGCCTTCGTCGCCCCGCGCAAGACCGAGCTGCGGTTCGTCGGATCGATGTCCGGCTCCGCCGACGACCTGCGGGAGTCGGGGCGGCGGGTGACGACCCAGACCATCCACCAGGCCCTGGGCGAGGCGGACGAGCGGGAGGCGGCCCTCCTCCGGATCCCGCTCGGCGAGCAGGTCGTCCGGCTGCGCCGGCTCCGCTGCGTCGACGGCCAGCCGTGGCTGCTCGTCGACACCGCGCTGCCCGCGCGGCTGGTCCCCGGCCTGGAGCGCGCCGTCCTCGAGAACCAGTCCCTGTACGACGTGCTGCGGCGGCGGTACGGCATCGAGCCCGCGGCCGCGGACCGGTGGATCGAGGCCGTCTTCCCCGATCCCGACGACGCGGCGCTGCTGGAGGTCTCCACCTCGACGCCGCTGCTCGGCATCGAGTCGGTCGCGTGGCTGGACGACAACACCCGGTTCGAGGCGTACTACGCGCTCCACCGCAGCGACCAGACCCGGTTCTACGTCGGCATCCGATGAGGGGCGGTCGGCGGGGTCACTCCACCTCCACCCAGCCGAGCGCCCGCTCGACGGCCTTCCTCCACCCGGCGTAGCCCTCCGCGCGCTGCTCGTCCGTCCAGGTCGGCAGCCAGCGGCGGGCCTCGTTCCAGTTCTTCCTGAGGTCCTCGGTCGAGCGCCAGAAGCCCACGGCCAGCCCCGCGGCGTACGCGGCGCCGAGGGCGGTGGTCTCGGCCACGACCGGCTTGGACACGGGCACGCCGAGGATGTCCGCCTGGAGCTGCATGCACAGGTTGTTGGCCGTCACTCCCCCGTCCACCCGCAGCACGTCGAGGGTCACCCCCGAGTCGCGCTGCATCGCCTCGACGATGTCGCGCGTCTGGTAGCAGATCGCCTCCAGCGCGGCGCGCGCGATGTGCGCGTTCGTGTTGTATCGGGACAGGCCGACGATCACGCCGCGCGCGTCCGACCGCCAGTACGGCGCGAACAGGCCGGAGAAGGCGGGCACGAAGTAGACGCCCCCGTTGTCGTCCACCTGACGGGCCAGCGCCTCGCTCTGCGCCGCGCCCGAGATGATGCCGAGCTGGTCGCGCAGCCACTGGACGGCGGAGCCGGTGACCGCGATCGAGCCCTCCAGCGCGTACACCGGCGGCTCGGCGCCGAACCGGTAGCCGACCGTGGTGAGCAGGCCGTGCTCGGACCGCACCGGCTCCCCACCCGTGTTGAGCAGCAGGAAGTTGCCGGTGCCGTAGGTGTTCTTGGCCTCGCCGGGGTCGAAGCAGACCTGGCCCACGGTCGCCGCCTGCTGGTCGCCGAGGTCGCCGGAGAGGGGCACCTCTCCCCCGAGCGGCCCCCTGCGCCGGGTCATGCCGTACGCGTCGGGGTTGGACGACGGGAGGATGCGCGGCAGCATCTCGCGTGGGACGCCGAAGAACGACAGGAGCTCCTCGTCCCAGTCCAGCGTCTCCAGGTCCATCAGCATCGTCCGGCTGGCGTTCGTGGGATCGGTCACGTGCACGCCGCCGTCGGTCCCTCCGGTGAGGTTCCACAGCAGCCATGTGTCGGTGTTGCCGAAGATCGCCTCACCGGACCGGGCGTCCTCGCGCACGCCGTCGACGTTGTCCAGGATCCACTGGATCTTGGCGCCGGAGAAGTACGTCGCCGGAGGCAGCCCGGCCCGGCGCCGGATGACGTCGCCCCTGCCGTCGCGGTTCAATGCCGCCGCGATGCGGTCGGTCCGGGTGTCCTGCCACACGATCGCGTTGTAGTACGGCCGGCCGTTGCGCCGGTTCCAGACCAGGGTCGTCTCGCGCTGGTTGGTGATCCCGAGCGCGGCGAGGTCGGAGGCGGACAGCCGCGCGTCGCGCATCGCCGTCTCGATCACCGCGCGGGTGCGCTCCCAGATCTCGGTCGGGTTGTGCTCGACCCATCCGGCCCGCGGCAGGATCTGCTGATGCTCCAGCTGGTGCCGGGCGATCTCGTTACCGCCGTGATCGAAGATCATGAACCGGGTGCTCGTGGTGCCCTGGTCGACCGCTCCTACGAAGTCGGACATGGATCAACCCCCCTCGTTCTCGGTGGGGACGCGACCGATCTCGGGCTCGGCGATCGGCAGAAAGCGGGCGATCATGGCCTGGTAGAGACCGGCGCCCACCACGCCGCCGATGAGCGGGGCCACGATCGGCACCCAGAAGTAGAGATCTCCGTGCTGGTCCCGCCAGGCCGACGCGTACCCCGTGAGGAACGAGGCGAGGCGCGGCCCGAAGTCACGCGCGGGATTGACGGCGTAGCCCGCGTCCGCGCCCCACGCCATGCCGATGCCCACCACGATCAGCCCGATGACGACCGGGGAGAGGTTCGCCCGCGGCGCGGTGTTGAGCTCGTCGATCACCGCGAAGATCAGGAACACCAGGATCGCCGTACCGATCACCTGGTCGCGGAACGCGCCCCACAGGTGTATGGGCAGGGACCCGTTGCCCGGCAGGGTCGAGAACACGAACTGCGTCTTGAACGTGTGGCCGGGATCGACCATGGTCAGGACCTCGTCGTAGTTCCACCGGACGAGCAGCGCGGCCACGAACGCGCCCAGGGTCTGCGCGAGCATGTACGGCAGCACCTTGCCCCACGAGAAGCCCTTGAAGACCGCCAGTGCGAGCGTGACGGCGGGATTGATGTGCGCGCCGCTGGTCCGCGCCGCCGTGTAGACGCCCAGGGTGACGCCGAGTCCCCACGCCCAGGAGATGCTGTCGTGGTTCCCGAGTCCGGCGGCGACGACCTGCGCGACGACGCCCACACCGAACAGGATCAGGATCAGCGTGCCCGCGAACTCCGCCACCAGTTCGGCGACCACCCTGGGGGTCTTCGCGTGTCCGGCCACGTGTTCCCCCCAGTCGAGGCGGCCCCGGGGCCCTGTTCCTTCTACGATCTCCGCGTACGGGTCCCGAGACACGGGGCGATACTCCAAGAATCAGTCCATATGACATAAAGTCGGCGATCTGGCCGCGCGGTGACGATCGTGGTGATCCATGGGCATAGAGGGGTCGTTCTGGCGGGCCATCGCGGTGTACCGCGTCGCCTCGCTGGCGTACGCGGCGCTGCTGCTCGCGACCGCGGGCGGCTACCGACGGCCGCTCCTCGGGTGGCTCGTCCTCGGGGTGATGGCCCTGTGGACCGCGGGCGCGACGTTCGCGTACTCGGTCGCCCGCGGCCGGACCCTGCTGCTGATCGACCTGCTCGTCACCATGGGATGCCTGCTCGCCTCGCCGTACGTGCAGGGGCCTGAGGCGGGTCCCGGCGGGGTCATGCCGGTCACCGCGACGTGGGTCGGCGGCCCGGTGCTCGCCTGGGCCGTGCACGGGGGCCGCCGCGCGGGCATCGCGGCCGCGATCGTGATGTCGGCCGCGGACCTGTGGGTACGCGGCCTGCGCGGATTCGACCTCCTCGTCCCCCTCAACGGGTCCGTGCTGCTGATCCTGGCCGGGGCCGTGGTCGGCCACGTCGCCCGGCTCACCAAACGGGCCGAGGAGCGGCTCCAGCGGGCGGCGGAGATGGAGGCGGCGGGACGGGAGCGGGAACGGCTCGCCCGCGGCATCCACGACTCCGTCCTCCAGGTGCTCGCCCTGGTCCAGCGACGCGGTCTGGAGATCGGCGGGGAGGCCGCCGAACTGGGACGGCTCGCCGGGGAGCAGGAGGCGGCGCTGCGCGAGATGATCCGGGCCGAGCCGTCCGGCACCGCACGCGCGGGGCTCTCCGACCTGGGGGCGCTGCTGCGCCGGTTCGGCTCCGCCGCGGTGACCGTGTCCACGCCCGCGACCCCGCTGCTCCTTCCCGCCGGGCACGCCGAGGATGTGGCGGCGGCGGTCGGCGCGGCGCTGGACAACGTACGGCGGCACTGCGGCGAGGGCGCCAGGGCCTGGGTGCTCGCGGAGGAGGACGACGGCTCCGTGACCGTGACCGTCCGCGACGACGGCCCCGGCATCCCCGACGGCCGCCTCGCCGAGGCGGAGGCCGACGGCAGGCTCGGGGTCGCCCGGTCGATCCGCGGCCGGGTCGCGGGGCTCGGCGGCACGGTCGCCGTCACCTCCGTCCCCGGCCAGGGCACCGAGGTCGAGCTGACCGTACCCGCGCCCTCCCCGCTCCCCGGCGGGCCGCCTTACAGTTACGGTCGTGAACGCTCTCCGGGTGATGGTGGTGGACGACCATCCGATGTGGCGCGACGCCATCGCCCGGGATCTCGCCGAGGCGGGATACGACGTGGTGGCGACCACGGGTGAAGGCCGCCAGGCGCTCCGCGTGGCGGCGGCCGTCCGTCCCGACGTGGTGGTCCTCGACCTGCGGCTGCCCGACCTGCCCGGGGTCGAGGTGGCGCGCGGGCTGGCCGCCTCCGGGCATCCGCCCCAGGTCCTCGTGCTGTCCGCGAGCGGCGAGCAGGAGGACGTCCTGGAGGCGGTGAAGGCGGGCGCCTCGGGCTACCTCGTCAAGTCGGCGAGCCGGGAGGAGTTCCTCGACGCCGTACGGCGTACCTCCGAGGGCGATCCCGTTTTCACGCCCGGTCTGGCGGGGCTCGTGCTCGGCGAGTACCGCCGGCTCTCCGCGCAGGCACCCCCGGACGACGGCCCGCGGCTGACCGACCGCGAGACCGAGGTGCTGCGCCTGGTCGCCAAGGGGCTCTCGTACAAGCAGATCGCCGAGCGGCTGGTGCTCTCCCACCGCACCGTGCAGAACCACGTGCAGAACACGCTGAGCAAACTGCGGCTGCACAACCGCGTCGAGCTGGTCCGTTACGCGATCGAGCGCGGACTCGACGAGGGATAGCGCCCGCTCGGCGAGCGATCGGGTCCGGACGTCAGGCGCCTTCCACCTTGTACGGGTCGTGCTCGGAGAGGAGCTTCTCCAGACGCGCCTGGTCGACGCGGTTCGACATGCTGTCGAACTCCTGCCGGTCGCGCAGGCACTTGGCGAGCCCGAAGGCCGACGTCACCGTGTACATGACCCCGACCGCGAGGAACGCGCGCACCCAGGAGTTGACCGGCAGGTACGCGATGCCGACCGCGACGCTGGTGAGAGCGAGCCCGAACGAGATGACGCACTGGGCGAAGTAGGCGGCGGTCATCGCGGGCTGTATGGGTTTGGGCTTCATGCTTCGATCGTCCGCCCTTGTCCGGCCGGCGCGCCTGAGTACGGATACCCGAGTCGCGGTGAGTACTTCGCGAGACTGTCACCGAGCCGGGTCGATATCCCGGCCGATAACCTTGGATCCTGATGAGCGCCACTCTTGTTGTGAAGGAACTCGCCGCCGGACACGGTGACCGGGTCCTGTTCACGGATCTCGATCTCGTTGTCGCACCCGGAGACGTCGTCGGACTGGTCGGGGTGAACGGCGCGGGCAAGTCGACCCTGCTGCGCATGCTGGCCGGGCTCGACGCCCCCGAGCACGGCTCGGTACGGCTCAGCCCGCCCACCGCCAACGTCGGGCACCTGCCGCAGGAACCCGAACGGCGACCCGGCGAGACGGTCGCCGCGTTCCTCGCCCGCCGGACCGGCGTCGCCGCCGCGCAGCACGCCCTCGACGTGGCCACCGAGGCCCTGGTCGGCGGCGACCCCGGCGACGCGTACGCCGACGCCTTGGAGCGGTGGCTCGCACTGGGCGGCGCGGACCTGGAGGAGCGCGCGTCGGAGGTGGCCGCCGACCTCGGGCTCGCGGTCGACCTGAAACAGGAGATGACGTCCCTGTCCGGCGGCCAGGCGGCCCGTGCGGGGCTGGCGTCGCTGCTGCTCAGCCGCTACGACGTCTTCCTGCTCGACGAACCCACCAACGACCTCGACCTCGACGGCCTCGACCGGCTCGAACGCTTCGTGACCGGCCTGCGCGCCGGGACCGTCGTGGTCAGCCACGACCGCGAGTTCCTCGCCCGTACGGTGAACAGGGTCGTCGAGCTCGACCTCGCCCAGCAGCGGGTCCGCGCGTACGGCGGCGGCTATGACGCCTACCTGGACGAACGCGAGGTCGCCCGGAGGCACGCCCGCGAGCAGTACGACGAGTACGCCGAGACCAGGGCGTCGCTGGAGGCCCGCGCCCGGACCCAGCGCGCCTGGATGGAGAAGGGCGTCAAGAACGCCCGCCGCAAAGCCTCGGACAACGACAAGGTCGGACGGAACTTCCGCACCGAGGCGACCGAGAAGCAGGCCGCGAAGGCCCGGCAGACCGAGAAGCTGATCGAGCGGCTGGAGGTCGTCGACGAGCCGCGCAAGGAGTGGGAACTGCGGATGGAGATCGCCGCCGCGCCTCGCTCCGGAGCCGTGGTGGCGACGTTGCGCGGAGCGGTGCTGCGGCGCGGCGGATTCACGCTCGGTCCGGTCGACCTGCAGATCGACTGGGCGGAACGCGTCGCGATCACCGGTGCGAACGGCTCGGGCAAGACCACCCTGCTCGGCGTGCTGCTGGGCCGGCTGGCCCTCGACGAGGGCGCGGCCGCGCTCGGGCCCGGCGTGGTCGTCGGCGAGGTCGACCAGGCCCGCGCCCTGTTCGAGGGAGACGAGACGCTGCTCGACGCGTTCGGCGCGCTCATCGACCTGCCACCGGCCGACGTCCGCACGCTGCTCGCCAAGTTCGGCCTGCGCGCCGACCACGTGCTGCGGTCGGCGGCCACCCTGTCCCCCGGCGAGCGCACCAGGGCGGCGCTCGCCCTCCTTCAGGCGCGCGGGGTCAACCTGCTCGTCCTCGACGAGCCCACCAACCACCTCGACCTGCCCGCGATCGAACAACTGGAGTCGGCGCTCTCCTCGTACGGGGGAACCCTGCTGCTGGTCACCCACGACCGACGCATGCTGGAGGCGGTCCACACCACCCGCCGCCTCCACGTCACCGCCGGACGCGTCACGGAGAGCTGAGTCCGTCGGCCGCGGCGTCCGGCCGCATGCTGCCCTGCCAGCCCCACTCGAACTGCGCCAGGTGGCTCGTTATCCGCTTGATCAGGTCGCGGATCTGGTAGTGCAGCATCCCGATGTTGAGGTCGTCGGTCCCGATGACCGCCAGGACGGCGTCGTCGCCCACCGCGAACACCGCCAGGTAACCGTCGCTGCCGCGGGCCACCGCCTCGCGGAACCGCCCGCGGCCCGTCGCCTGCGTGGCCTGACGGGCCAGGCCGAGGGTCGCCGCGATGAGGGCGGCGATCCTGGTCGGCTCCAGCTCGGGAATGTCGCAGCTGATCAGGAACCCGTCGCTCGCGGCGACCATGCTGCCGTGCACGCCGCCCATCTGCGTTCTGAGGTCACGGAGTTCGGCGTGGACCCGCTGGTCGGGGGGCAGCCCTTCGATGCCCGGCGCCGTCATCCGTCGCCTCCGGCGGATCCCGGTCCACCCTCGCGAATCTCTCGGTTCATCGCACCCCCGTTCATTGGGTCACCGCCCGGAGAAAGGACATGGTGTCATGCCGCCGGCCGGACGGCGCGTCCGATGCTCGGGGCGTCTCGGAGGCCGGAAGACCGGCCACCGACAGGAGCCGCAGGGAGATCAGCCGGAAGACCTCGACGGTCGTGCCGAAGACGCTGTGGTCGAGCTCCCACGCGAGGTCGCGCGGCGTGGAGCCGCCGCCCATCCGGATGAGCAGGGCCCACTGGAGCGCGGACACCTGCAGGCCGGGTGCTTCGATGCGCGGGTTTCGCACGACGGTCGTGTCGGCGGTGACGGACCCGGACAGCTGCTTCACGATCTCCTGCCGCCGGGTCACCTCGGCGTGCAGCGCGGCGAAGGACATGCCGCTCGACCTGTCACCCGGCGGGCTTTCGAGCTCCTTGAACCGGTGGCGGGGTGAATGCCGGGAGCCGCCCGACAGCAGTTCGAGCGCGGCGTCGACGGTCGCCTCCCTGACCGCGAAGGTCCACGCGAGCGAGCGTGCCGCATCGGCCTCGCCCGGGTGTCCCCCCGGCCGCACCAGCCACTTGGACGGTTCGGGCGTGCGCTTCGACTCCGCGTAGAGGACGTCGCCCTCGCTGAGGTAGAAGGCCCCGCCCACCGCGCCCGACACGCGCAGTACACCGGTCTGCCCGGACTCGGCGAGCTTGCCCAGCCGAACGATCAGCGGATCCCTGTTGAAGTACACGGCGGTTCCCGTCCTGGCTCAGTGGTCATGCCCGCTGCAGGCGATCCGGCAGACCCGAATCGGGGCGGCCGACGAAACTCATGTCGAAGTCGCGAAGCTCCCGGTGTGCCATCGCCAGGTTCGCTTCCGCGCGGTCCAGAACCACGAGCAGCAGGAACTGCAGCCTCGGGGCCGGGCTGAACTGCCGGATCAGGTGGTAGTGACCGCTCAACGTGATGATCGCGTCTTCGAGTCCGCCGTTCGCCGCCAGCTCTCCGGCCATGAGGGAGATCACGTTGGCCACGTCGGCGGCGCCCGCCGCCGCCACCTGCGGGCTCAGATCCTCCCGGTCCTGGACGTGGCCGAGGACCATTCCGGTCGAGGCGTCGATCAAACACCCGAGGACGAAGCCGTCGATCTGTCTCACCTGAGAGAGCAGAGCTTCGAAAGGAGACTCGGGCATAAAGGGGTCCTTTCCACCAACAGCGAAAGCAGATTCTAGGGGACGTACGCGTCGTCACCCGGCGGGTCGCGCCCCACGGCGAAGGTCGGGCGGGACGGTATCCGATCGTGCTACTCCAGCCGCCTGAGTCCTTCCAGCACGCGCTCCAGGATGTCGGGGCGCGGCGGCGCGAACGGTGTCCTCCCGGCTTCCGCCAGCCCGCGTGGGATGCCGACAGAACCGGCGCTGACGTGCGCCCGATCCCACGTCGTCGCTCCCGGACTGCGGCGCGGCATCAGCCGTACCGCGTCGCCCGCGGGCTCGGGGACCCTGGGCAGCTCCGCCGTGTCGTCCTCCGTCTCCGTCTCGTCGACCGCCCATTCGGGGCCCAGCCAGGTGACACCGCCGCCGGAACCGCGCGCCACCCGGACGTCGTCGCGCTGCGGGCGGTCCACCTCCTCCGGCGCCGGCAACGTGCACAGGCCCGCCCTGATCAGCCCGTCCACACTCTCGACGGTGTCGTACAGGGCGAAGCCGTTTCGCCAGGCCAGTTCCCGGAGGGTGACGACGCCGTCGATCCGGCAGGCGATCGTCCACTGCTCGCGTTTGACGATCCCCAGAGGGCGGCGCAGGTCGGACACCTTCGGACGACCGTCGAACGAGACGTCGTGCGCGGCCAGCAGCGTGACCCGGCGCGCGACCTCCGACCGCACGAACTCCGCTTCGAGCCTGAGCATCGCCCCGGCCCAGGAACGCTCCAGAGGTACGAACAGGACGCCGGTGACGGACGGTCCATCCGCCACCGGGGCCGTCATCGCCGTGATCGCGTCCAGGACGACCGAGCGCAGAACCGCCAGCATGTCGCCTTCGTCGATCAGGCCCTGTTCGACGAGAAGTGCGTCGAACCCGCCCGCCCGCCGCCCCTCGGCGCGCAGCGTGTTCCATTGCTCGGTCGACACCCGGCGGGATCCGATCAGCCTGGCGGCGAGGTCCGGAACCCCGGCCGCTTCGGCGAAGGTGACGTATCCCCCGTCCAGGTAGATGGTGCCGCCGGGATCTCCGTCGATCTTCAGGGCTCCCGAGGCGCCGGTGCGCGTCAGGGCGTAGAGCTCGTCAGTGATCCGCGCTTCGCCGTCCCCGTCCGCGTTCGTGAGCCCGGCTCCGTCTTCCTCCGGGAACATGTGACTATCAGCTCCCGTTCAGAATCGAGCCACCGTGGCTTTCGGCCACCCAATCCACACCATTCGGCTATAGTGCAGCGTAGCGTCGTTGCGGTAATGGCCGCCAGTGGGGTTTACGACACAGGGATTCAGAACGAATCAGTGTCCGTTTTGTCCCATAACGCACTTTTTTGCGTGCAGAGTCAAATTTGCCTGACTGATACCGATCAGGGAAGACTCGTCGCATATATGCCTCGGGCATTCCCCATGTGCCGTCCCGACCGGGTGGGCACGCTCAGCGCAGAAAGCTCCTGATGAATCTCACGCAAATCGTTAACAATGCCTTGAAGGCGTTCCGTCACGACGTCCCCGACTACATCGGCTCCGGCATCGTCGACATCTCGACAGGAATGCTGCTGGCGGTGGACACCGTCGACAACCACCCCCGCGAGATCCTCGACGTCGTCGCGGCGGCCACCACCGACCTGTTCCAGGGCCGGACCGTGGTGCAGGTCGAGGAACTGTGGAAGCAGAACCGCGGCACGTCCGACAACCGCCACTACTTCAACGAGATCCTGGTCAACAGCGAGAACCTGGTCCACCTCTTCATGCGGAGCAAGACCAACCCCGACATCGTGGCGGTCGTGATCTGCTCGCGCCAGGTGAACGTCGGGATGCTCTTCGTCCAGGCTCGCCAGGTGATGCGACAGCTGGAGACTCCCCGCTGACCTGATCCCCGGTGCCGTCTCTCCCCACGTCTCCCCGCGCCCGACCTCGTCGAGGTCCCTGCCGACCAAGATCGACGATCAGCCCAAGCTGGCCTCCCGGGCGCGGGCGATGGCCCTCCACTCGCGACCGACGTTATCGCGCGCAGTACGCCGACCACCAAGTACTGGCCGAGGGCGGGCGGGCGCAGGCCGTGGATCAGACGTCGCACGTCGGTGAGGACACCGGCCGGGCCTCGGACCGGTGTCTATTCCCCGACTCCGGACGGGAAAGGAGACAGCCCGTGGCGCACCTCGAACGCGTCGAGCCATCGCAGACAGTCCTCGGCCCACGCGATCTCGTTCTCGGCTCGGCGGAGGTCGCCCCGGTAAGCCATCTCACGCAAGGCGATCACGAGTTCCTGGTGGGCCTTGTCCGGAGCGTTGGCGGCCCGTCGCTCTATTCTCGGGTGCCGGCGGCTGGAGACTTCGTGGAGGAAACGCGACAGGCTGTCGCGGCGTTCCCGGTAATGCTGCCGATGAGTCTCGAAGTGCGTGCGCAGGGCGGTGAGATTGCCGTGGTCTCCGAAGACGAGCCGTAGGCGTTCCCCATCCCTGTTGGGCGGATAGGTCGGAGGTGCCTCGGTCCACTCCCGGATGGCCTCCCGCCCGGCGGGAGTGATCTCATAAGTGTGCTTCTCGGATTTGGCCCCCACCCGCTCGCTGGTCGAGCTGATCAGACCGCGTGCCTCCATGTCTTTCAGCCGCGGGTAGATCTGGCTGTGGGGGGCGGTCCAGAACCATCCGAGTCCCTGGTCGAGCTGGCGGGCGATGTCATAGCCGGTCCCGGGACCGGTGGCCAGCCAGCCGAGAATGGCGTGTTCCAGCGACATGGAATGAGGAGAACCTTTCTCAGTGAGCCGATGCGCCATTTTGGCGTGGTCGTGTGAGGCTGGCCAGAAAGATCTCTGGACAAGCACCAGCCTGCGTTGTCATCTCTCAGATAGCACGCCGTGAGCTTCCAGGTACTGGCTTACCACTGTGTTGAAGTCGGCCGCGCGCTCGACCTGGGACCAGTGGCCGCAGCGGTTGAACAGGTGCGCGTCCGCGGTCGGGATGGTGTCCAGTAGTTCGTATGTCCTGGAGACCGGGATGACCACGTCCTGCATGCCGTGGATCAGGAGGACGGGGATCTCCAGGCGGGAGAGTGCGTCGAAGTCCAGGGGGAGCGCGTCACGGTCCCGGTCGCGTGCCGTGATGACCTCGCGCAGGCGGTCGGAGGCGGAGTCGTTGAGCGCGGCACGGTAACGCAGGATCACCAGTTCGTCGGTGATGAGGTTCTTGTCGACGACGAACTGTTCCAGGGTGCGGCGGATGCCGGCCTCGGACAGCTCGGGCCTGGCATGGCCGCTGAGGGCCTGGGTGAGCTTTGCTCCGCCGGTGCCCATGGAGACCACGCCGAGCAGCCGCTCGGGGTGGTCTATCGCGAATTGGAAGGCGACCCATCCGCCGATGGAGTTGCCGACGAGCCAGGTCTTCTCGATGCCGAGCGCGTCGAGTACGCGTAGGGTGTGCTCTACCCATTCCCGGATGCCGTACTTGGTCCCGGGCGCGACGACCGTCTGGCCGTAGCCGATCGAGTCGATCGCGATGCAGCGCGCTCGTCTGGAGAATTCGGGCAGGTTCAGCCACCAGTTGGCGGCAGCGGTCACTCCGGTGCCGGAACCGTGGAGGAAGAGGACGGGTGTTCCCGAGCCGAGCTCGTGGTAGTGCGTGAGTTCCCCGTCGGCGGTGTGCAGCCACCTGTCTCCGAGGCCGAAGAAAGCATCGGTGCTGTAGGCGGGGATTTCGATGGACATCATGGTTCCTCCTGTTGGCTGATCCACGGGGTACGGCCGGCTCGTCGGCCGGACCCCGTGTCACGGCCGGTCAGCCGTACGGTGTCACTGCAGGTCTGTGTCGCCGAGGTCCGTCACGGTCTTCGTGGTCACGAACAGGTCAGGTGTCTTGACGTGGTGCTCGCTCGGCTTGGTGCCTTCGATCCACGCGAGGGCCGTGTCCAGTGCGGTCTTGCCCCATGTCTGCGGGCGCTGGGTGAGCGTCAGGTCGATGGCACCGGTCTTCAGGGCGCCGAGCACCTCGGCGGGGGTGTTCCAGCAGGCCACGAACATCTTGTCGGGTCCGATTCCCAGCGACTCCATCGCCTGCACGGCGCCCAGGCCGACCTGGTCGTTGGAGGCCAGGACGGCGTCGATCTCCTTGTTGCTCACCAGTGCGGCCGAGGCGATGTCGACCGTCGACGCCTTGGAGAGGTCCGCGATGACCTGCTCGTCGACGACCTTGACCCCTGGGGCCTTGTCGAGCGCGGTCTTCCAACCCGCCTTCTGGAGCTGGACGAAAGCGGACTGGGGCGGGCCGGTCAGAAGGAGGATGTCGCCCTTACCGCCGATGGACTCGATGAGCTTGCTCATGGTCTGCTCGGCTTCAAGTTGGAGGTCCGGTCCGATGTAGGCCGCTTCGACCTGCTGCTCGTTGACGCGGTTGCCCACCGAGAAGACAGGGATGCCCGCCGTCTGGGCCTCGCGGTATGCCGGGACCAGTGCCGCGGTGTCCGCGGGCGAGGCGATGATCGCGTCCACCCCGCGCGTGATGAGGTTGTTGATCTGGTCGGTCTGGGTGGCGGCGTTGTTCTCCGCGTCGGAGAACAGGAGCTTGACGTTCTTCTCCTTCGCCTTGGCCTCCATGCCTTCGCGGATACCGACATAGACGGGCAGGGTCTCGTTGTAGAAGCTGACGCCAATGGTGATCTTGTCGTCGGCGCTGGATCCGTTGCAGGCGCTGAGTGCCAGGATCGCGGTGCAGCCGACTGCCAGCAGCTTCAGGGATCGGTGAAGAGGCATGGTCGCTCCGAAGGTGGGGTGGGTGGCGCGGATCGCCGGTCAGACGGGAGGTTCGATGGCGTGGTTCAGGTGCGTCGGAAGACGGCGAAGGCGGCGGCCAGGACGAAGACGACGCCGACGGCGACCTGCTGGAGGGCGTACTCGACGCCGAGGATGGACAGGCCGTTCTGGACGATGGCGATGAGCAGGACGCCGAAGACGGTGAGTCCCATCGTGCCGACACCGCCGGAGATCTTGGTGCCTCCGATGATGACCGCCGCCGTCGCGAAGAGGGTCATGGTGGTGCCCGCGCCGGGCTGGCTGGCCAGGACGCGCGAGGTCATGAGCACCCCGCCCAGGCCGCCGCACAGTCCGGCGATCGTCAGGCACCAGAACCGGACGCGGTCGGGGTAGATGCCCACGTTGTAAGCGGCGGTGCGGTTGCCGCCGGTGGCGAACACCCGGGCGCCGAACGAGGTTCGGTGCAGTGCCAGGGCACCGACCGCGGTCACCGCGACGGCCCACCAGACGAGGGAGGGCAGCCCGAGGATGCGCGTGGTGGTGAGGGACTGGAAGCTCGCCGGCAGGCCGCTGACGGCGAGGCCCTTGGTCATCCACAGCGCGAGGCCGGTCGCCACGACCCCGGTGCCCATGGTGGAGATGAAGGCCGGCACCTTCGCGTAGGCGGTGAGCAATCCGTTGAGCGCGCCGATCGCGACACCGGTCCCGATCCCCAGGAAGATCCCGAACAGCACGCTGCCGGACACCGTGGTCATCGCGTAGCTGGCGACCACACCGGACAGCGCCACGTTGGAGCCGATCGAGAGGTCGAGATCACCGCCGATGATGACGAAGGTCAGCCCGACGGCGATGATCGCGAGCACCGAGCCCTGGACAAGCAATTGCTGAATGTTGCGGCCGCTGAAGAAGACGTCGGACGCCAGGCTGAGGCCCACCACCAGCACGACCAGCACGAGTGGAAGAACCAGGGTTTGGGCGGAGAGCCGCTCGCGCCAGGCCGCCAACGATCCGTGCGTTCCCGCGCTGCCGCGCGATTCCGGGGAGGAGGCGGGAGTCGGCGCCCCGGCCAGGGAGGATACGGGGGTGTTCATCTTCGGTCTCCGATCATCGAGGTCGTTTCGGGGCTCTTCGCACCGGTGACCCCGGTCATGGCCGCCGTCAGGTCGTCGATGGAGGGGGTTCCGTCGCTGCGGTCGAACTCGTGCGACACTTCGCCGTTGTGGACGGCGAGGATCCTGTGACTGAGGGCTCGGGCCTCGGGAAGGTCGGTGGTGGCCATCAGCACCGCGCCGCCTTCACCGGCGAAGGCGTGCAGGTTCTCGTGGATCTGCGCCCGCGCGGAGACGTCCACTCCCTGGGTCGGCTCGTTGAGGACGAGCACCTTGGTGCCTCCCATCAGCCAACGGGCGATGACGACCTTCTGCTGGTTTCCGCCCGAGAGCGTCGAGATCGGCGCGTCCAGGGAGGCGCACTTGATGTCATACGCCGAACGCGCGGCCTCGGCGGCTTCGGCGATCCGCCTGCGGCGCATCCAGCCGCAGGTGCTGAACCGGTCCAGGGCAGGAAGGACCAGATTCTCCGCGACGGACCTTTCCGGCTGCACCGCTTCGGCGCGGTCACCCGGCACGTATCCGATACCGAGACGCTGGGCGACGCGCGGGCTGGAGAGCCGGACCGGTCGCCCGTCGAGCACGATCGTTCCCTCGGCGAGGGAGCCGCAGCCCGCGATCGCTCCGACGAGCCGCTCGATGCCCGAACCGGTCAAACCCACGCACGAGACGATCTCGCCCGAGCGGAGTGAGAGTTCGAACGGGGCGGCGCCGTGCCGGAGCCGGCCGCTCTTGACCGCGAGCCGTACCCGCTCCGCGGGCTCCTCGTCCGGCCCGTCCAGCTCGGCCACGTCGGTACCGGCGACGAGACGGATCAGCGCGGGTCCGGTCATCTCCGTACGGTCCAGCGTGCCGACGTTGGCGCCGTCGCGAAGCCCGACGACCCGGTCGGCCGTCTCGAGCACCTCGGCCAGCCGATGGGAGATGAGCACGATTCCGGTTCCCGAGCCGACGAGGTTCTCCACGAGGTCGAAAAGACGCCTGCTCTCGCGCGGCTCCAGGGCGGCGGTGGGCTCGTCGAGCAGCAGGTACCGCGGCTCCGTGGTCAGAGCGCGGAGGATTTCGACGATCTTGCGGCCCGGCGCGTCGAGTGAGGAGGCGGGCCGTCGCATGTCGAGATCGGTGCCGAACCGGCGGCCGAGGGCCTCCGCCCGGTCGTGCAGGGCACGGACGTCGAGGAGCCCACGGCGTCGCGGCAGATGTCCCGCATAGACGTTCCAGGCGATCGACTGATCAGCGAAGAGCTGGGTGTGCTGGTGGACCACGGCGACGCCCGCGTCCCGGGCGTGCTTCGGCGCGGTGAAGGCCGTCTCGACACCGTCGATGCGGATCGCGCCGCCGTCAGGGCGCACCGCGCCGGTGAGTACCTTCACCAGCGTGCTCTTTCCGGCCCCGTTGCCTCCCAGCAAGGCGACGACCTCGCCGGGCGCGACGTCGAAGTCGACCTCTTTCAGAACCTGGGTACCGCCGTAGCTCTTGGTGATGCCGCGCGCACAGAGCCCCGTTCCGCCCTGCCGTGCGCCGGTCTCCGGTGCGGGGGGCACACCAGGATCTTGGTTGACCATGACTACTCCTGTGCGTGTCCGCGATCCGTCATCGGGGACGTCGTGCGTCGAGGGCACAGGCCGTCGCTTCCGCGGAGCCGGAAGCGGGGTCATGGCCGGCCGAGACGCCCATGCCGGTGATCCATTCGGGTACGGCCTCGTAGGAGGTGTACTCCAGCGGTCCGCCCCAGGCCGCGGTGGCCGCCGCCCACGTCCTGATCTCGTGAGCCCCCGGGCCGCCGAGACCCTCCACGTCCTCCGCGTCGAGCCTGCTCAAGATCTTCGCGTCCGCCTTCATACGGGCGAGCAGGTCCAGATCCCAGTCGGCGTTCACGTCGCCCGTCGCATCGCTCGCCGCGATCTGCTTGAGCTTCTCGCGACGGGCCGGTTCGAGCTCGGTGACCCGGTCCCGGCCGCGGATGAGGAAGTCACGCCATTCGTCGGTGATCGCGGGATCGAGCGCCGAGGTGGAGTTGGGCCAGTGGGAGAGACCGCCTGATCCGACCACCAGGACCCGGGCGTCGGCGGCGAAGTCCCGGATCGCGGCGCCAACGGCCGCTCCGAAGTCCCAGGCGCGGGAGAAAGCCGGGAGCGGAGGGCATCCGGAGTTGACGACGATGGGGAGGAGAGGGACGTCGAGGCCGGGGAAGAGCTTGCCGTACACCTGGGTGACGCCGTGGTCGACGCGCAGATCGAGGGAGATCGCCGGATCGAAACCGCGGTTGGTGACGCCCTCGAACACCTGGCGTGCGAGGCTGTCGGCGACCGGCAGGTCACCGCTCGGTGTGTCGTAGTCGCCGACGCCCTGCACGCGCTCCACACCGATCGTGAAGGGGGGCATCAGGTCGTAGAAGATGCCACGTGCGTGATCAGGACCGAAGATGACGACGGCATCCGGGCTGAGCTCCGCCGCGAGGCGGCGCAGTCCGTCCACCGCCGCGGTGAAGCGACCGCCGGGCGCGCCCGGGGCCAGAGGCGGCGCGATGTTCCAGAAAGGAGAGTGCGAAAGGTTGATGCAGCCGATGACGCTGGCCATGAGAGCTTCCTGCCTCTACTGAGCGGTGCCGCCGATGAGAACGAACGCGACGAGGCTGGGCTCGCCGCCGCGGTTGGACCAGGCGTGCCGGGTCCCGCGCTGGATGAGGACGTCACCGGACTTCATCAACCGCTCACTGTCGTCGAGGACGGCCCAGATCTCACCGCTGAGAACGAGCGCGTAGTCCAGGGATGGAGTCGCGTGGATCTGGTCGGCAGGCGCGTCCTCTCGTTCCTGCCAGTGGGAATCCGGGGGGAACTCCACGATGCGGAACACCGATCCGCCCAGCGGCGGCGACAGCGGGACGTCGCCGGACAGGCCGTCGTCCACAGGACCGGAGTTGTCGACCGGGACCGTGTCATGGCTCCAGAGATTGGTGACCACGAAGGTCGGGGTGTTCGCCACGACCTGCAGGTGAGCGGCTTGGCCGTCCTCGACGAAGACCGAGCGGCCGTCCTGGCCGATACCGGTGACGAGCCGGCGGAACCGCCGGACGGACTCCGCCGGAGCGACGCCGGACGAGTCCAGGGTGATGTTGTCGTGCATCAGGTTCTCCTCTGGGGGGGTGGGAGGTGGATCTACGGGACGAGGGATAGGCCGCCGTCCACGACGACGACCTGACCCGTGACATAACGCGACGAGACGAGCCCGAACACGGCGTCGGCCACGTCACCGGGTGTGCCGGTCCGGGCCAGCGGGGCGGTCTTCACCACGGTGGAGCGGAGCGCGTCCCAGCCATCGGTCCACGGGGTGTCGATCAGGCCCGGTGCGACGGCGTTGATGCGGATCTCAGGACCCAGAACACCGCCCAGCAGCTTGCACATGTGATGGACCGCCGCCTTGCTGACGGCGTACGGGATGCTGCTACCGCCCACGTCGACGCCGGCCAGGGCACCGACGATGGTGATGGATCCATCGCCGCTCCGGCGCAGAGCGGGCTCGACCGCCTGGACGACCCGCCAGGGGACGCGCAGGTTCATGAGGAGGATGCGCTCCCACACCTCATCGGTCACGGAGGGGAGATCCGGGTGCGGGATGCGCACAGTCGCCCCCGCGGAGTAGACGACCGCGTCGAGGCGCCCCCAAGCCTCCAGCACCGCCTCCACCACCGAACCGGGCGCCCCGGCCTGGGAGAGATCGGTCTGGAGGTACAAGCCGCCCACGACCTCCTTCATCAGGCCCTCGACCTCGGACCGCGGACGCGAGCCCACGACGGCCACCCGGTGGCCCGCCTCAGCGAAGCGGCGGGCGGTCTCCGCGCCGATGCCGGACGACCCTCCGAAGACGATCGCTACCGGCGCTGGGGCCGGCCTCTTGTTCTGGATCACCGTGTCCTACTCCTGATCTCAGGTTCGTCGTCGAAGCGGCGTCGCCGGGTACGCGGCGCCTGCTGTTCATACATACATGTAAGTATTTACATAAGGCGCTGGGCTCGCGTCGAAGGCTCGTCTCATAACCTGCGGACTGAGCGGATGACCGTCATCCCGCCCTTGGGATACCCCTGCTTCCGGGGTTGCGAGTTGCCCTCACGTGCACGCATCACCTGGTCGCATCGGAGTGGCGATCCGCGTGGAGAGGAAGCCCTCGGTGACGTATCTCATCTGCCACCGACCTTCCTTTCGCGCTGCACGATGGCGTAGATCGATGGTAGGCAAGGCATCGATAATATGTAAATAGTTACATACAAGATCTTTGGTTGGGAGCGGGAGGAACGTCTCGACGAGCGCGATGGCGGCCCGAGCGTCGGGCTCGGCCAGGACACGGCTATCTCTCCGCCTTCCGGCACGGTATGCCCCCGCACGGCGGCTTCGCCCTCGGCCTGGAACGGTGGACCACCCGACTGACCGGGGCCGACGACGTCCGCCGCGCCACCCTGTTCCCCCGCGACCTTCACCGTCCGACCCCGTAGAACGGGGTCTGAGCGGTCACCGAACGGAGAAAGCAGAGATACCCGAAAGCGCATCAGACGGCCTTTATGGGAATCATTTCCTACGCCTTCAACAGTCAGCACGGCCATTGTTCAGACCACGGGAACGCAATGGCCCTGACTTGAGCGGGTTTTCGGAAACAAAGGCGCCTGCCGCCTGAATGGAATATCCCGCGAGCAGGCCGCGACCGAAACAAGATCACCGCCGTCGGGACGATTCCCGGAGCGCAAGGTCACCGAAAATCATCTCGCCTGGAAGCTGTCATTCGGCTCATGTGCGGATCGGTTGCTCGGGCGGCCGTCGTCGATCATCGCCCGGGACGGCGGGGCGGACGGCGGGGCGGACGGCGCGCCGCCGTCCCCGTCCTCGACGCCCGGTCCGCGCGGCCAGCCTGCGATGCGGCACGGAACAGACGACGATATCCCCTTCTCTCCCGGCTGGGAAGAGCGACACCGGCCTCCTCGCGGGCCATCGACCCGCTGGCCTGCACTTGTTTCCTTCTTGTTCCGTCGAGGGACTTCAGGCTGTAAATGATCAATCACTCCGGCATTCCGCGAATGTGCGGGAAAGACCCGGGCCGAAGCGGGTTGACAGGCGCGCATTCATACCACAGACTACGTGAAACTTTGCAGTCAACGCGCGATCAGCAGGCGCCCACCACCAGATCCCCGAAATAGAAGCCCCCAGAAAAGGGCGTCCTTCCGGATGCGGTTCGACTGCAGCAAGAAAGGGTTCCAGCATGTCTTCACGCGGTTCGCAACCCCCCACAGCAATTAGTGCCGGAAAACGCGTAATGACGCTTGCGTTGAGCGTCGGGTTGCTGGGAAGTCTCAGCATTTCGACCGCCTCGACCAGCTTCGCCGAGTCGGGTGACATCGCAGCGACCGCCCAGTTGGCGGCGGAGCAGACGGCCGGTCTGCCCAGCGGTCGAACCACCTACCGGACGATCACGGACTACAACAACGAGATGCTCGCGCTGAGCGATCAACATCCCGATCTCGTCAAGCACATCACGCTGCCGCACAAGACCCGCCAGGGCCGTGAGGTGTACGGCATCGAAGTGAGCCGCGACGTCACCTCCTCCGAGGGCAAGCCCGTCCTGTTCATGATGGGCATGCACCACGGGAACGAATGGCCCTCAGGTGAGCACACGCTGGAGTTCGCCTACGACCTGATCAACAACGCCGGGAAGGACCCGCAGATCACGCGCCTGCTCGACCAGGCGCGGGTCATCTTCGTCCCGGTGGTCAACGTGGACGGGTTCATCCTCAACCGGCGCACCGGCTGCGGCGTCTCCCCGACGTGCGCCAGCAGCGCCGGGGTCGACATCAACCGCAACTACCCCTTCGGCTGGGGGAGCAACGCGGGGTCCAACGCGACGAATCGCGGCCCCGGGCCGGGCTCCGAGCCCGAGGTGCAGAACATCATGGACCTGACCACGGCCAACCAGGTCACCGTCCTGATCACGAACCACACCTCCGGCCACACCCTCCTGCGTCCTCCGTTGGAGAAGCGCGCGGGTGACACCCCGGACGAGGCCGTCTACGCCGCGCTGACCGACGCGATGTCGGCCAAGAACGGCTACACGGGCATGAAGTCGGGCTTCGACTACGAGACGACCGGCGAGACCCCGGACTGGTCGTACTACGCGACCCGCGGCCTCGGCTTCACGTTCGAGATCATGAAGACCCAGTCGACCAACAACACCTACCCCGAGGTGATCGAGGACTACCTCGGCACCGGTCGATACGCGGGCAAGTCGAACCGCGAGGCGTTCCTCGTGGCGCTGGAGTACGCGGCGAACCCGGCGGGGCACTCCGTGATCACGGGCAAAGCGCCGAAGGGCGCGGTCCTGACGATCACGAAGGACTTCGATCTGTGGACCGCGCCGATCCTGCAGGCGGGCGGCGTCATCGATCCGCCCCGGGCCATCCCCACCCACCTGCAGTCCAGCCTGGTCGCACCCACCAACGGCAAGTTCACCTGGCACGTCAATCCGTCGGTACGGCCGGTTCCGGCGTACACCGGGACCGGCGTCGTCGCCACCGGCCCGGGCAACTTCCTCCGGGAGAGCTGGACGCTCACCTGTGCCCGTCCGACCGGCGAGATTCTCGAGACGGTGCACGTAACCGTCGACAGAGGCGAACAGGTCGATGTCAGACTGCAGGAGTGCAAGACACGCTTCAACGGCAACGGCCCGAACCACTGAGCCTGCGTCGTCACGCCCCAACCAGCCGGGTGGCCTTCTGAAAGGCCGCCCGGCGCCGCGTTGAGCCCACAGGAACTACGCGGCTCCCGAAGCACGGACGGCCAGGCCGATGGCCCGGCCGCCGGCCGGTGCGAGTCGTCACCGGATCTGTCACTCCACGGGGAAGGGAAGTGTTCGAGATGGGGCACGCCAGAGACACCGGACAGCCACTCGCCGTACCGGACGCGGCACGAATCGCCGCGAACCTGCGCGGGCTCCTCGGTGACCACCGGCTTTCGCCTTCGCAACGCCGGATCGCGCGCTACCTGCTCGAACACGCGCAGGAGGCCGTCTTCTTCACCAGTGCCGACATCGCCGAACGCGTCGGGGTCAGCCAGCCGTCGGTCACCCGCTTCGCCGCCGCGCTCGGGTTCAGAGGGTTCCCCGAGTTCCGGGACGCGCTCCGCTCATCGGTGTTCGGAGGCCCGCAGCGGGCGCTGCCCGCGGCGGACCTCAACGAGATCCAGGAACTGGTCGGCTCCGAGATCCGCGACCTCGAACGATTACGGGACGGTCTCCAGGATCTGACGCAACTCCGAGCGGTGGCCGGTCAGCTGGCCAGATCGCGTCCGCTCCTGGTCATGGGGCTGCGGATCTCCGCCTCTCTGGCGCACTTGTTCGGCTACCTCGCGCAGAAGGTCCTCCCGGACGTCCGCGTACTGGACACCGCGGGCTCGACCTTGGAGGACCGGCTGAGCCGAGCGGCCGAAGCCGGAGCCGAATGGGTGCTCGCCATCGGGCTGCCGCGGTACCCGCGCGAACTGGCCGACGGCCTCGTCTGGGCGCGGAGTGCCGGGCTGAAGATCGCTCTCATCACCGACCAACCGGTGGGCCGGCTCATCGAGCTCGCGGACGAGGTCCTGCTCGCGCCGGTGAGCTCCGATTTCGCGTTCGACTCCCACGCCGGCCCCACGGTTCTGTGCACCGCGCTGCTGCACACCATGCTGGACACCCTCGGCACCGAAGGTCAGGCCCAGCTGGAGGCCTTCGACGACAGCGCGACCGAGCGCCAGATCTTCCTTCCCTACTGAACGGCGCACGTGTCCTGACGTTCGGAAGCCGGCGCCGCCGGCTTTACCGCGCGATGACCTAGGCTGATCGCATGGCCGACATCTTCGTCGACGACGGGTCGTGGGCGGTGGACACGGACACCGTACGGATCATCCCGGGCAGCGGACGGGACGTCCACGAGCTCCGCAAGACCCTCGGAGCGCTGGAGGTGCCGATCCACGCGATAGCCGGCGCGGCGTTCGAGCCCGCTCGCAAGGGCGGCTGTCTGCGGCTTCGGCTGCGATCGGGTGCGGACCCGCTGACCGACATCGCCGCCGGGGCGCTCGGCGCGCCCGCCGACCCGTACCGGCTGGTGATCCCCAAGGACCGCACCGGGGTGGCCGAGTACATCGCCGCCGAGATTCGCGACCTGCTGGCGATCTCACCACCGAGTGGCCCCCTCGACGGTTTCCTGCTTCCCGGCCCCGACCTTCCGGTGACGGCGACGGCCGGGGACGGCACGGTGAGCTTCGACGGTGCGCGTGTCCACATCGAGTGGACGCTGTTCGCGAAGTCAGCGAAACAGGCGGCGGGCCCGCAGGAGTTCCCGCTCTCCGCGATCACGGGCGTGGAGTGGAAACCCCAGTCGGGCGTGGGGTACGGAAGCCTCCGATTCCGGGTCCGCGGCGAGGGTCCCACCCGATCCTCGGAAGAGGATCCGCGCTGCCTGGCCTGGGGCATCCAGCGCTACGGCGGAACGACCGCGCTCGTCGCGGCCGCCGTGCACGCCCGGCTGTCCGGGCGCACGAAAGAGACGCCCGCGCCCGCCTTGCCTCCCGCGCCCGCTTCGCCGTCCGCATCGGCGCCGCCCGGCCCCGACGTGCTCATCCGCCGCCTGAGCGAGCTGGGCGAACTGCACCGGGCAGGCGTCCTCACGGACGAGGAGTTCAGCGCGGCCAAGCAGACCCTGCTCCAACGCATCAGCGAGCTGTGACACACGGTCATCTCGATCGGCCGACGCCACCGGCCCCTGAGAGCAAATGATCGGTTCGGCGGACATCTAGGCTCCCGGCAGATCAAGCGGCAACATCGGCAGCGGCCATGTCAGATTGATCGTCCAGGACTCCGCGAACGGCCCCCGCCGCTGCTCGATCAGCGCGATCACCTGATCGCGGGCCTCCTGAACCGCGCGATGCTCCATGTCGCTGATGACGCCCAGACGGCGCCCCTGCCGGTATTCGTCCTCGTCTTTCCACCGGTAGCCGGACAGATCCGATTCCACGATGAGATCCAGCAGCAGATCGAAGGTGTCGATTCCCCACTCGGTACGCCGATAGGGGCAGTAGTCGCCGACCCGCTGGCCGCTCACCCAGAGCGTGTCGCGCCAGGTCCACCTGCCGAGACGCCACTGGCCAGATGCCAGGTCAACGGTCATCCGGTCCCGCTCGGCGGGGTTCCCGGTCTCCAGCGAGGCGATCCACGCGCATGGCGCCAGGCTCACGATCCCCGGCCAGTACGCAAGGGTGATCCGATCGCCGTCATCCGCCAGCACCCGATGAGGCGAGGCCGTCCAGACCTTCTCCCGGAAGACATCACGGCGCACCACTGTCTCGCCCACATCGAACCGCGACTTGATCACAGTAATGTCCAGCTCCGTTGTCCGAACGGCGATGGCCCACCACAGCACATCACAAGAATGTCGGGCTGATCTGGAAGTGCGCCGGCGGCGAAGGGAACGGGGTCGCTTCTCGAGGGTCAGACAAGCTCACGCGAAGGATCAAGGCCGCCCGGTGGGGGAACGGAGTGTCGATCACTCCGCCCCCCACCTGGGGTATCGCGTTACTTCAACCTGATGGTCGTGAAATGGCTGCTGCCGTCATCGAGTTTCAGCTCGAACTGGCGGCAGGTGTTCGACCAGCCGCGGTCGGTCTTCCACACGTAGTTGTACTGGCCGTCTTCGTAGCCGAGCTTCGACTTCCCGGGGCCGCTGGTCGACTCGGCCGAGCCGGTCGGCTTCCCGCTGTCGCAGGTCACCGGCTGGGAGACCGGGTAGCCAGAAGCGATCACACCGGTGCCGTGGTCACCGCCGAGGCTGAACTTGATCGGTACGGCGCTGCCGGCCTTGCCGTCCATCATCTCGGGGAAGGAGGCCTGCCAGGGGTAGACGACCTGGTAGGTCGCCTTCTGGTCGGCGGCGTTGCCGGCATTGTCGGCGGCCTTCACCGTGAACTCGTGGAAGCCGACGGTGGAGGTGTCGAGCGGGCTGCCATCGGGCACGGTGCCGGTGCAGGTCACCACCCCGGACAGGTTGTCATCGCACCGGTACGCCGCCGTCGCGGCCGTCCCGAGCGTGAAGACCGCGCCATCGGTCGGCGTGGTGAGAGAGATCGTCGGCTTGGTGAAATCGACCGTCATCTTCACCGCTCGGTCACCGGCGATCGACACGCCGCGCTCGGTCGCCACCCGACCCTCGACGGTGGTGGTGAAGTCGCAGGTGGCGTGCGGGAGCACCACCTGCAGCCCGCCATCAGCCCCGGTCATGCCCAGGTCGCGCAGGCCGTTGCCGCAGTCGGCCCGCACCGGCGTCCCGGCCAGCGGCTGACCGGCGTCCGAGACCGCGGATACCGTCACCGCGTTCAGCGCGTTGTGCACCACCGCACCGCCCACGACATCAAGGGTGATCTGCAGCCGCTCGGGGCTGATGTTGTCCATCGTGTCCGTCGGCCTGTGGTACTGCGGTTCCGTGACGTACGTCCCGCCGGTCGGCCCACAGACAGCCGGAGGGGTCGGCGGCCGGTAGTCGAGCCAGATGAACAGCGAGGACGGGATGCCCACGTCGTAGAACGCCTGGTGGTCGCTCTGCCCGAGCCTGCAGTTGCGCAGTCCGTCGAACCCGACGCGTGCGGCCGCGTTGTACGCCTCCTGGACCACGAAGTTCGACTGGCCGTTCGGGGTCAGCGCCCACAGCCGGGCCGGCTCGTACGGCGTGCCGACCATGTCCATCTGCCACTCGCCGACGAACCGAGCCTTCTCCGCCGCGGTCAGCGTGTTGACGTACGCCTTCGCGCCGAGGAGGCCGCCCTCCTCACCACCGAAGCCGCCGATCCGCAGCTCCTTGTCCAGCGGGTACTGGCTGAGGACCCGGGCGATCTCCAGCGAGACGCCGTTGCCCGAGGCGTCGTCGTGGGCGCCGGGCGCGCCCAGCACCGAGTCGATGTGCGCCCCGACCATGACGATCGGCGCGGTGGTGCCGGTCGGGTCCCCGACCGCGTGCCGGATGCCGATGACGTTGGTGCCCATCGGGCTCACGTACTGGTTGGTCGTGATCCGCAGCGTTAGCGGGCCCTTGGCCAGAAGATCCATGATCCAGGTGTAGTGCGCGCTGCCGCCGCCCATCACCGGGATATTCGGCTGGGCCGTGGTGAGGGTGAACGACGGCGGCGCGGAGTTCCCGGTCGGGTAGGCCAGGATGACCGCGACCGCACCCCGGCTCACCGCGTTGACCACGGCGGTGTTGCGGACCGAGGCGGTGGCGTTGTAGTCCATCAGCACGATCTTGCCCGCGACGTCGTCGGGGAAGTCCGCGGTGGACTGGCCGGTCTTGGCGTAGACGACCTGGCCCTCGACGACAGCGTCGTTGCCGGTGAACTTCGCGCTGGTGGAGGCGGCCATCTGCCAGTTCGGTCCCCCCGGCAGGTCGGCGTTGGGGGACGTGACCTTCGCGACGTTCTTGGTCGAGACCGGGCCCCATGACTGGATGGTCACATCGAAGCCGTAGGACTTCAGGATGCCGCCGATGTACTCGGCGCCCTCCCTCTCCTGCGGGGTGCCGTTCAGCCGGGGGCCGATGTCCACGGCGAGGTGCCGGATGTGGTTGACGGAGTTGGCCGAGTCGAACTGGTCGACGATCTCGCGGTCATAGTCCTTCAACGGTGCGATCGTCGCAGTGGCCACGTCGGCCGGCAGATCCGCGCTGGGCGACCCTTGCGCCTGGGCTCCGCCGACGGCGGCGGACACGGTCCCGAAGGCCAGCGCCACCGCCAAGCCACCGGCTACGGCAAGTCGTCTGAGGAGTGGGGGGTGATTGAGCGAACTCCTCACGGAGAACCTCCTGGTACTGGCGGACACAGAAAGTCCGCATGGCTTCCCCGCCGTTCGGATCACGAGGGCGAGGACAAGGTTGGCGATTAGTATCAGCCAGGCAAAGAGCAGGTCAAGAGACCTATAGCGCCTGACACGGTTGACAGCCGCCGGTCACCCGGCCCTGCTCAGTGAGGGAAAAGCACCATGTAGGTGAGACCGGTTCCATGTGAAGGGCCGACGTGGACCCGCGGCGATCATCGCTGGGTGCGACAACCCTGATTCAGCCCCAAGCAGGAGGCGGCCGCGTCATCCTCGAAGCCAGTCGAGCCCGGCGAGCTGGGCTCGACTGGTCACGTTGAGCTTGGGGAAGGCGCGGTAGAGGTGGTAGCTGACGGTCTTGGCGCTGAGGAAGAGCTGGGCGCCGATCTCCTTGTTGGTGCGACCGGCCGCGGCCAGGCGAACAATCTGCAGCTCCTGCGGGGAGAGAGTGGAAAAGGCATCGGCCCCGGCCGCGGGCAGATCGGCGTCGCCGGCCGCCCGCAGTTCGTTCCTGGCGCGTTCCGCCCACGGCCGGGCATCCAGGCGCTGGAAGGTTTCGAGCGCAGCACGCAAGTGGACGCGGGCGGCGCTCTTCTGCCGTTCCCTGCGCAGGCGCACACCGTAGATCAGCGCAGTGCGCGCCGCCTCCCACGGGCGCTCGCTGCTCGCGTGCAGCCGTACGGCCGTGCGGAAATACTCGTGTGCGCGATCTCCATCGGGTTCGAGAAGGGCCCGGCAGCGGTATGTGACGGCTTCGGCCCAGCCCAGCCCGGCAGCCGCGGACCACGCCTCGTAGCGGCGTAGCGGCCCGTCCGCGGGCCGGCCCAGCCGGGCCGCTGCTTCGATCAGGTCGGGAGCGAAGTGAACAGCCTGGAACTGGTGGCGCGCCGGCCCCGCCATGGCGGACTCCAGCCGGTCCAGCGCCTCGGCGAAACGGCCCTGGCCCAGATCGAGCAGCGCCTGGGCCCACTGCGCCCAGGCCAGACCGTTGACGATCCCATTGGCGCCGTAGTGCTCATGTGAGGCCGCGGCCAACTCAGCGCACCGATCCCCGTCGCCTCGGACGGCGGCGATCCAGGCGAGCATGCCCTGCATGCAACCGGCCCGGCTCGGCCTGCCGGTCTCGGCGGTCAGCTGCAGACCCTCACTCGCAGTGGCCGTGGCGTCCGTGAACCTGCCGAGGAAGATCTCGCTGGTGGCGAGCGTGATGTGGAGTACCGCGAGCTTGCTGATCTCGCCCTCTGCCCGGCATTCGTCGGCGGCGGCGCGCGCGATCTCCCACGCGGCCTGGAAGTCGCCGGTCTGGAGGGCGAAGTAGGAGGCGTTGATCCGGCGTGAGTGCATTTCTGAGGTGATCTGGCTGCCCCTGGTCACCAGCTCGCGCATGATCGGCAGAGCGGCCGCGGGGCCTTCGATCAGCAGCAGCGCCGTTCCCAAGGCGGCCTGCCTGGCAAGGTCGACATCGTCCTCCGGGCGCAGGTCCAGCGCGCGCAGGCGGGTCGCAGCCTCGATGAGCCCTCCGGCGTTTCCGAGACCACTGGCATTGCGTGCCGCTTCGACCAGCATCAGACCGGCGGCGGCGCGGTCGTCGCCCACCACGTCCGCCGCCCCCTTGAGTAACAGGTCGTGGGCTATGTGCGGGGCGCCTTGAGCGAAGGCGATCCTGGCCCGCAGCGTGGGGAACGTCGTGCGGGCCGACTCGTCCGGCACGAGGCCGGTGGCGGCGTCGATGAGCTGCTGGGCGCGTTGCAACTCTCCGCCCTCGGTGGCCTCCACGGCGGCCGAGAGCAGCCTGCGTCCCTTCAGCTCACGATCCTCGCTCAGTTCCGCCGCCCTCTCGAACGCGGCGCAGGCGCTGACGTTCGCCCCGCGGCTCCTGGCCCGCTCGGCCATATCCTCCAGAGCTCGCGCGGCCGTCTCATCCGGGCCCGTCGCGGCGGCGGCCAGGTGCCAGGCCTGCCGGTCGGGCTGGTCCGTCAGAAGGCCGGCCAGGATCCGGTGCACCGCGAGCCGCAGGTCGTACGTGCTGAGTTGGAAGGTCGCCGCGCGCGTGAGCGGATGGGCGAACCTCAGATGCTGTCCGGCGATCCTGACCAGCCCGGAACGCTCGGCCGCCCCCAGAGCAGCGGGTTCGACAACGAGTTCGGCACAGGCCGCCGTGATCACGTTCAGATCGCCGTCATCCACCAGCGCTGCGACCATCAGCGCCGTCTGAGCGTCCTGGGGCAGCCGCCCGATGCGGGCGGCGTAGGCCAGCCGCAGTCGCTCCGGCAGCGGCAACGGGCTCTGGTCGTAGGTCGGCAGTTCAGCGGTGCGGGGCAGTTCGAGCAGGGCGAGCGGATTGCCCGCGCTCTCCTTGATGATCCGCAGGCGCACCGGGCCGGTAAGGGTGGGGGCGGCGTCGGCGAGCACCTGAGCGGCACTCTGATCATCCAGACCGGCCAGTCGCAGCTCCGGCAGAGCCGCCGGGTCGAAGCCCTCGCGCGCGCCGAAGAGCATCACGACGCCTTCCGCGTGGAGCCGGTGCGCGGCGAAGCGCAAGGCGCGCGCCGAGGCCTGATCCAGCCAGTGCGCGTCGTCGACCAGGCACAGCAGCGGCCGGTCGGCGGCCAGCTCCGCCAGCAACGACAGCACGGCCACGCCGACATGGAACTGATCGTCGGTCCTGGTGGGAGCCAGGCCCAAAGCGCCCGCCAACGCCGCGGCCTGCGGCTCGGGGAGAGCGCCGACGCGCTCGAGTACGTGGTGCAGGAGCAGATGGAGCGAGGCGAACGGGATGTCGGCCTCGCTCTCGATGCCCAGACCGTGCAGCACACCCATGTCCGGAGCGCGCTCGTCGGCGTAGGCGAGGAGCGCCGTCTTGCCGATGCCCGGCTCGCCCTTGACGACCAGGACGCCGGAACGTCCTGCCCGCGCCTGGTCGAGCAGCACGTCTACGGCCCGCTGATCAGATTGCCGCCCCCGAAGCACGCGACGAATCCTAGTCACTCGTCCGATACCGCCCAGCGGCCGACCTCCATAGCGTCGTCTGCCATGACTCCCACACCAGCGGTCGACCTGATCTCGGTCACCAAACACTACGTTCACGGCGTCACGGCGCTCGATGACGTGTCGATCGGCTTCGGCGCCGGCACGTTCACCGCCGTGATGGGGCCATCAGGATCGGGCAAGTCGACGATGCTGCAGTGCGCCGCCGGGCTCGATCGGCCGAGCTCGGGGCAGGTGCTCGTGGACGGCCGGGATCTGGCGACGCTCAGCGACAGGAAGTTGACGCTGCTGCGGCGCGACCGGATCGGGTTCGTGTTCCAGTCCTTCAACCTGCTGCCGTCACTCACGGCCGCTCACAACGTCGCCCTGCCGCTGCGCCTGGCCGGCCGCCGGCCCGACCCCCAGGCGGTGCGCCGAGGGCTGGCGGCGGTGGGCCTGGCCGAGCGCATGAATCACCGGCCCGCTGAAATGTCCGGCGGCCAGCAACAGCGCGTCGCCATCGCCCGCGCCCTGGTCACCCGACCGGCCGTGCTGTTCGCCGACGAGCCCACCGGTGCCCTGGACGCGAACACCAGCCGCGACGTGCTGCGCCTGATGCGCGACCTGGTCGACAGGCAGGCGCAGACGATCATCATGGTCACCCACGACCCGGTGGCAGCCGCCTACGCCGACCGCGTGGTCTTCCTGGCCGACGGCCGGGTGTACGGGGAACTGCACGACCCCAGCGCCGAGCTGGTCGCCACCCGGATGTTGCAGTTGGAGGCGTCGTGCTGAGGATCGCCTGGTCCACGCTGCGCACCCGATGGCTGTCTTTCGCCGGCACCTTCGTCGCCCTGGCGCTCGGCGCGGCCCTGATGGCCGCGCTCGGTCAGGTGCTGGCCTCCAGCATCTCCTCACCCGGCCAGGCTCCGCAGCGGTACGCTGCCGCGCCCGTCGTGGTCGCGCCCGACGAGCGCCTCAGCGTGAAGAACCGGCTGGGGGAGAGCAGCGCTCCGATGGCCGAGCCACAGGGGCTCGCGCCCGAGCTGGCCGACCGCCTGCCCGGGGCCGTGGTGGACCGGGTCTTCCCCGCGCAGCTCGCCGGCGGCCCGCCGGCCGTCGGCCGACCCTGGTCCGCCGCCCGTACGGCGCCGCAGCGGTTGTCCTCGGGAAGGGCACCCGCTGCCGACGACGAGATCGTGGTCACCGGCGGTGCCCAGGTCGGCCAGCGCGTCCAGGTGGTGACCGCGACGGGAGCCCAGACGTACCGGGTGGTGGGGCTTGCCTCGGCGGTGCCGCAGCACTGCGTGTTCTTCACCGACCCGCGGGCCGCCGAGCTGTCGCCGCGGATCGACGCGCTGGCCCTGGCGCGCCCTGCCGCCGAGGTCCGCGCCGCCCTGGGCACGGCCACCGCGTCCGAGACCGCCGGACGAACCCCCGCGGTCTCGAGCAAGGTCAAGGTGCTGACCGGCCAGGACCGGGCGCTGCTCGACCCGTCCCGCGAGGCCGACGAGCAGGCACGCAACAACGCCAACACGATCGCCGGCATCGCCGCCGCGTTCGCAGCGTTCATCGCCGTCTTCGTCGTCTCCTCCACGTTCGCCTTCGCGGTCGGGCAGCGACAGCGCGAGTTCGCCCTGCTCCGTACCATCGGCGCGACCGCAGGCCAGGTCAGCCGCATGGTGTACGGCGAGGCGCTCCTGGTCGCGATCACCGCCTCCGCGCTCGGCGCGCTGATCGGTCCGCTGGCCACCCGGCCGATCCTGGGCCGGCTGAGCGCGCTCGGGATGGCGCCCACCTGGCTGGTGCCCTCCACGTCCTCGGCGCCCTCCTACGTGGCTTTCGGCACGGGAGTGCTGGTGGCCGTACTCGGCGTGGTCGTCGCCGCCCGGCGGGCGGGCCGGGTGCGGCCGGCGGAGGCGCTGCGCGAGGCGGCACTGGAGCCGAAGGCCATGACGATCGGGCGCTCGCTCGCCGGAGGCGGCCTGCTCGCCACCGCGGTCATCAGCATGGCGGTCAACGCCGCCACCGACCCAGTCGGCGCCACCAACAACAAGACGTTCATGCCCATCGTCATGCTGCTCATCGCCGGCGTCGGGCTGCTCGCCCCCGTCTTCGTCCGGCCGGTCACGAACCTGCTCGCCGCCCCGCTCGGACGGCTGCGCGGCGCGGGCGGCCTCGTGGTCCCCGCCGGAGCCATCGCCTCAACCAGGCGTACCGCCGCCACGGCGGCGCCGGTCCTGGTCACCGTGGCCCTGGCCGCGACCCTGCTCGGCGCCACCGCGATGACCGACGCCACCAAGTCCGCGATGCAGACCACACCCGTACGCGCCGACTACCTCGTGCTGCCCACCGGCACCGCAGGGCTGGACCGACAACTCGTGGAACGCCTGCGCTCCATCCCCGCCGCCGACGTCACCACCACGACCTCGACCAACCTCTACACGCTCGAAGGCGCGGGCACCCAACTCATCGAACGGCCCGCCGAGGCCGTGAACCCGGCCACGCTCACGACCGCCCTGTCGGTGCCCGTGACCGCGGGAACGCTCACGCAGCTGCGCGATGACACAATCGCGGTCTCCACCACATGGGAGCTCGACCTTGGACAGCGAGTGAAGCTCTGGCGGGCCGACGGCAGCCAGGCCACCTTCAAGGTCGTCGCGCTCCTCGCCGCCGACTCCGCCGCGGACTCCTACGTCACCCAGGCGCACGCCTTCTCCGCCCTGCCCTCGGCCGCGTACGTGAAGCTGCGCCCCGGCGCCTCCGTCACCGAGGTCCAGAAGGCGTTGGAACGGGCCACTGAGGGGCACAACGCGCGCGCGGTGACCAGGGACGCCTGGGCTGCCGGCGCCACTGACCGTAGCGCGTCCGCCAGCCGCCTCGGCCTGCTGGCCGTGCTCGGCATCATGCTCAGCTATACCGTGATCGCGCTGGTCAACACGCTGCTGATGGCGGCCTCCGACAGGGCGCCCGAACGCGGCGCCCTGCGCCTGCTCGGCGCCACCACGCCCCAGATCCTGCGATACGTCATGGCCGAGGCGCTGCTGGTGGTGGCTGTGGGTGCGGTCCTGGCCGCCGTCGCCACCGCGCTCGGGCTACTCGGGCTATATGCCGCGCTGGTGCAACTGGGTGGGTCCGCCGACATCGACGTGCCCTGGCAGCCGGTCACCGGGGTGATCGCCCTCTGCTTCGCGCTTGCGGTGCTGGCGGCCGTACTGCCGGCGAGCCGGATCAAGGGAGTGGCGATTCCCCGGACGTGACAGCGCCCAGGAGGTCCGGCGCCCCGGCGGGGCCACTGGTCATCGACGCCATCAGGTTGGTCACCAAATGAAGAAAGCCCAGGTCGGATGTGCCGACCTGGGCTTTCTTGCACGTGCGCCGCCAGGGACTCGAACCCCGGACCCGCTGATTAAGAGTCAGCTGCTCTAACCAACTGAGCTAGCGGCGCCCGACTCCATAAGCCTAGCGAAGGTTTGAGGTACTTCGTGCACCTCGGCCGGGCCATACCGGCTGCCGTGATCCGGCGAACTCGGACATGAACGTTTCGGGCCGTCTCCTCGGGTAGGTGGGCCCGCAACGAAGGGAGACGAACATATGACACCGGATCTCTGGTCGTACCGGGACAGCCTGGACGGCACCGGACAGGACCTCGACGTCGCGGGTTACGACGTGGAGGCCACGGACGGAAGGATCGGATCCGTGGACGACGCCACCTACGAGGTCGGCGAGAGTTATGTCGTCGTCGACACCGGCCCGTGGATCTTCGGCAAGCAGGTCCTGCTGCCGGCCGGCGTGGTCACGCTGATCGACCCGCAGGAGAAGAAGGTCTTCGTCAGCAGGACCAAGCAGGAGATCAAGAACGCCCCCGAGTTCGACGAGTCGGCGTTCAAGGAGTCGGCGTACCGCGACAGGATCGGCGACTACTACGGGCGCTTCCCCTACGCGCCATGATCCCCACCCCCACCTGATCCCCAGGTGAAGACGCGAGACGAGGGCCGTGCCACCGAAGGCGCGGCCCTCGTCTCCTGACCAGGGTGCCGTGAAATCCTGGACTACGGCCAGGGGTCTCCGGTCAGCGGGGGCGTCACCGGGCGGATGACGTCCAGCCGCTCGAGCAACGTCACGAACGTCGACGCGTACGGCGACGGCGCCACCACGGCGGCCACCCGGTTCCAGTCGACCTGCTCGCGCATGGCCCGGACCATGGGCAGCATCGCTCCGTAGTCGCAACTGTGCTCCGACATCGGCATGATCCAGGAGATCACCAGGTCGGTCGCCTCAAGGACCTTCAGGTTGAGCGCCGCGACGTTGATCAGATCAGCTCGGGCGATCATCTCCTCGGTGACCGGCCTGTTGGCCAGCGAGAAGATCAGATCGACCAGCACACCACTCTCGTCGTACGCCTTGACCAGCCAGTCCTCCGGCGGCTTGACGGTGCGGAACCCGATGTCCTCCAGGGTCTTGAGCGCCAGCACGACGTCCTCCTCGACGAGCGCGAAGTCGACGTCGTGCAGCGAGGGCGCCGCTCCCCTGGCGTACCCGGCGCAGCCGCCGGCCAGCGCGAAGCGCACCCCGGCGTCGCGCAGGCCCGCGCCGGCGCGCTTGAGGGTGTCGAGAATGGCGTCCGTGACGGCGTGAGTATGACTGCCCACCCACCTCGTCTGCCCCTGAGAGTTCGGTACAAACAATCCCGGGTAGGCGCCCTCAATGACCGAAACGCTTAAAGAAACCGCACAGGAGTACGAAGGCGGGGCCGATCGTCCGCTGGCGTCGTACGGCCGGATCCTCGCGGTGTACGGCGGTGCCGTGGGCGCGCTGACGGTCGTGGCGAAGCTGACCGGCCGCGGGGCGCCCGAGAGGATCGGCCCGCTGGACCTGGCGTTGATGGGCCTGTTCACCCATCGCATGTCGCGGACGCTCGCCAAGGACACCGTCCTGAGCCCCCTCCGCGCGCCCTTTACAAAGTATGTCGGAGTCTCCGGCCCGTCCGAGCTGGAGGAGGAGGTCAGGGGAACCGGACTGCGGCACGCCGTCGGCGAGCTGGTGAGCTGCCCGTTCTGCCTCTCGCAGTGGGTGGCCGGCGCGTACGCGGCGGGAATGGTCTTCGCGCCGCGCCTGACCCGCCTCGCGGGGGCGACGATGACGGCCGTCACGGTCTCCCCGCCGCGCGGCGGATTCCCCCGTCACCGTACGGCCTGCGCGGTCCGGCAGCGGGGCAGGACCTCCTCGGCGTAGAAGGAGAAGAACCCGTCCTGCTCGGGCCCGACCTGCTGGATGTAGACCTCGTCGTACCCCGCCCCGACGTACTGGCGGATCGCCGCGATGTGCGCCTCGGGTGAGGGGCCGCAGGCGATCCGGTCCGCGACCGATTCCTCCGTCACGAGCTGGGAAAGTTGCTCGAAGTGGCGGGGCAACGGCAACAACTGGGACGCCTCGCCGGGGATGCCGTTCGTGGGCCACAGCCGGTGGACGTTGCGGCGGGCCCGGGTCTCGTCCCGCGACCAGCACACCTTGATCCCGGCCGCCGTCGGCTTGCCCTGGCCGCCGGCCCGGTGGAACACCTCGATCAGCTCCGGGGTGGGCTCCGTGGAGATGTACCCGTCGCCGATCCGGCCGGCGAGCTCGGCGGACTTCGGCCCCAGCCCGGAGATGTAGATCGGCGGCGGACGCTCCGGCAGCGTGTAGAGGCGCGCGGTGTCCACCTCGTAGAACTCGCCGTGGAAGCTCACCAGTCCGCCGCGCCACAGCCTCCGGATGATCTCGATCGCCTCCCCCAGCATCCGCCGCCGTTCCGAGGCGGGCGGCCACTGGTCCCCGAGGATGTGCTCGTTGAGCGCCTCGCCCGTACCGACTCCGAACCGGAACCTGCCGTCGAGCATGACCTGGGCGGTCGCGGCGGCCTGGGCGATGATCGCCGGATGGATGCGGATGATCGGGCACGTCACAGCGGTCGTCACCGGGAGCGACGTGACCTCGGAAAGCGCGCCGATGACCGACCAGACGAAGGAACTCTGCCCCTGCACGTCCAACCAGGGGTGGTAATGGTCGGAGATCCACAGTCCTTCGAATCCGGCCTGTTCGGCGAGCTTCGCCTGCCGTACGAGTTCTTTCGGGTCGTGTTCCTCACTTGAGAGGAAATATCCGAACATGGTCATAGCCGCCACCTGCCCGAACGGGGCTGGTCAAACGCCGCCCCGCGCTAATCGCGACACAAATTCGGCGAAGACCGGGAGTTAACCAGCGAATTGCTCGGGCAGTGGATTTTCATGGCTACTCTGCTCTGGCTCATCGCCGTTGTACTGGTTATTTCGGGAATCTACGTGATTCTCGCCCGGCGGGACATCCTCTGGGGGATCGTCCTCATCGTCATCGGGTTCCTTGTGGGCCCCGGCGGCGTCAGCATCTTCCACCCATAGCCGATCGAGCGGCTGATCGAGTGCGGGACGACGGCGGCCGGGGACTCCGGCCGCCGCCCCGTGCCCACTGGAAAACCGCGTGGAAATCCGCGGACGGCGGGCTGACCACGGGAGAACGCGGGTCAGGCGGCGTTCATGCTGTACACCGTGTACGCGCTGCCGATGACGGGAACGGCGACGTTCCGCACCTGGATCCCGCCGGGAGTGAGCCCCTTCTCCGTCCCGAGATGCGCGTGACCGTGCACGATCAGGTCGGCGCCCTCCTCGTCGGCCGCCTCGGCGAGCAGATAGCTGCCGAGGAACGGATAGATCTCCGTGGGCTCCCCCATGAGGGTGTCCTTGACCGGCGAGTAGTGGCTCAGCACGATCCGGTGATCGGTGTCCAGGCCGTGGAGCGCCTGCCGCCAGCGGTCGGCGATCTGCCTGGTGTGCCGGACGAACGCCTTGGTCTCCGGCTCGCCGAACTCGCTCGCGCACTTCCCGGCGAAACCCCCGCCGAAGCCCTTGCCGCCGACCACGCCGAGCGTGGCGCCGTTCAGGGACATCACGGTCGCCTCGTCGTCGAGTACGGTCACCCCCGCGTCGCGCATGATCGAGGTGATCGCCTGCTCCGCGTCCGAGTGGTAGTCGTGGTTGCCGAGCACCGCGATCACGGGGATCGGCAGACCGCGGAGCTCGTCGGCGACCACCCGCCCCTCGGCCACGGTGCCGTGCCTCGTCAGGTCGCCGCCCACCAGCAGGACGTCGGCCCGATGTTCGATGCCGTGGAGCTTCGGCCGGAAGTGCCCGCGCAGGTCCTCCCCCATGTGGATGTCCGCCACGGCCGCGATTCGCGTCTGCGTCACAGATGTTCCTCCTCTCCGGGTTCACGGACCTCCACCAGCGTGATCTCGTTGTGCACCGAGAGACCCGGCGCGGCCTCACGGGCGACGTCCTCGATCAGGAGGCGCCGCTCCGGAGCGCTGACCCGGCCGCGGAGGAAGATCTGGCTCCCCCGCACGTCGACCCGGATTCCCAGTTCGACGGTCCGCTCGTCCTCCGCCAGCGCCCGCTGTACGCGGGCCGCGACATAGTGCGGCGCGTCCATGGATTCCCCCTCCGATAGGACTATCCGCCTGCCCATCCGATCTGTGGTGAAACTTGGGGTTTAGTCATCAGCGGGGCCAGGCCGGTCGTATCCCCCGTCTCAACGCCACCCCAGCAGGTCCACGGCCTGGTCGAGCACCTCGTCGACGGTGACGTCGCCCACCCACGACGCGCGGTGCGCGCACGTCTCGCCGTACGGGCCGATCACCCCGGTGCCGCAGATCGGGCAGGCGACGGTCCACGAGATCAGCGGCCGGTGGTGGCTGCGGGAGAGCGGCCCGGTGGTGACCAGGTTGCGGCACCAGAAGATCCCGACGGTGGGCGTACCGGTGGCGGCGGCCAGGTGGCGCGGCCCGGTGTCGTTGGATACCAGCAGGTCACAGGCCGCGTAGAGGGCGGCGAGCCCGCCGATCGACAGCTCGCCGATCATCGGCGTGGCCGGCCGCCGCATCGCCCGCACGACCCGTTCGACCAGGTCGCGTTCCGGTTCCGTCCCGGTCACGACGACGGGACGGCCGAGCCGGTCGGCGACGGTGGCGAACCGCTCGGGCGGCCACCGCCGGCGTTCGTCGTTCGCCCCCGGATGGACGGCGATCACACCGCGCGGCAGCGAGCCGGCCACCCGGCTCAGTTCGGCCCAGTCCGTCCGGGTGACCGCCACCCGGGGTTCCAGGGCGTGGCCGTCGGCGCCGACCAGCCGGGCCACCTCCAGATAGCGCAGCGTCTCGTGCTGGTAGGGGATGTACGGCACCCACCGGTCGAGCGGCTCGGCGTCCGGCGTGCGCAGTCCGGCCGTGAGTCGGGCGCCGAGCCGCCGGAGGAACGGGTTGGAGTCGCGGCCTCCCCCGTGCATCTGCAGCGCGAGGTCGAACCGCCCGTTCAGCTCGTCGTACAGGCGATCCGGCGCGGGCCCGGTTCCGGGCGGCGCCGAGACCCCGGAGATGGGGGGCAGCGCGACGACGTCGTCCACCGGTCCGGGACGGCCCCGGAGGAACCGCGCGTGCCAATCGCGTCCGAGCAGGGTCAGCCGCGCGGCGGGATAGGCCCGCTTCAGCGCCTCCAGTGCGGGCAGGGCGAGCAGGAAGTCGCCCAGGGCATTGGCCCGGAGCACCGCGATCTGGTCGACGCCGTCGACGAGGAGGTTCGTCATGGGATCTCGACGTCGGGCGCGTCTGCTTCCGGCACAGGCTGGGACACCTGGACGCGGCTACCCGGGCGACATCCGCCCAAACCCAATCCATTTCGCGCGCTTTATCCCGATTTCGCACAGTTTTCACTCCGCTCCGGCGGGTAGCCGCTTCTCATGACCGAAGACATCGTCGCCCGATTCGGTGATCTGACGGCCGTGGTCGTCGGAGACGTGATGCTCGACTCCTGGCTGCGGGGACGCACCGAGCGGATGGCTCAGGAGGCGGACCATAACGGCAGCTTCGACGTGCCGCACCGGGGGCACGTGGCCTGCCTGGACGAGGCGGCGCGGCTCGGTGACGTGCTGGTGGTGGCCGTCAACGCGAGGGCGATAGTGAACCGGATCAGAGGGTAGGTGGGCCGCATGTCCGAGGAACCCCGTAGCTTTCCCAAGGAACCCCGCGTGACGCCGGAGCAGGAGTCCCCCAAGGGGATCCCCCGCGTGCCCGCGACACCGCGGGACGTCATCCACATTCTGATCGGCGCGTTCATCCTGGTGCTGTGCTTCGGTGTCGCCCTCACCGGCGCGCTGACCCGGGTCTGGTGGGTACTCGCCGCGGCCGGATTCGTCGCGATCATCGTGATCTTCGACATCTACCTCGCGATACGCCGCCAGCGGCGGCTCGGTCTCGGGCCGAAATCGCGAGGCTGACGCCTCCGGGTGTCCACCGCCGGGGTGGCCGGTGCCGGGAAGTCCGGTCAGCGTTCCCGCGCTCGCGCGGTCGCGCGGCGGTTGGCCTTCTCGATCGCGTCGACCAGCTCACCCTTCGACATCTTCGACCTGCCCCTGACGTCGAGGCGGGCGGCCGTCTCGTAGAGGTGGTACTTGGACGCGGTCGTGTCCACTCCCTCGGCGGTCTTTCCCGGCTTGGGCGTGCTCTTCCTCGCCTGCGCGTCGGACGGCCCCCGCTTCGCCTTCTTCTCCCAGTGGTCGCCCACCTTCTCGTAGGAGTGCTTGAGCGCGGAGTACGCGGTCCGGTGGGCCCGCTGGCCCTCGCCGTATGTCTTGACGGCGGAGTCGTGGGCCTTGATCCACGTTTCCTGCGCGCCCTTGGGCGAGCGCTCCAGGGTGGACGGCAGTTCCTCGCGACCTGGCATGCGTGCGGCTCTCCTTTTCCTTTCCGGGGACGTGCCCCTGGCGTCCGTCTCCGGCGGCGATCATGATGAGAACGGTGCCGCCGGTGACGGTCGCGGCATGTCGCTCCTCACCGTCGACTCCTAACCCCCCGACAGATCTCAAACATCGCCGCGCGCGGAAGGAAGGTTCACGTGACCGACATACCGATCGTCGTGGTGGGGCTCATGGGAGCCGGCAAGAGCACGGTGGCCCGGCTGTTGTCCGAGGCGCTCGGCCGGCCGGTACGCGACAGCGACGAGGACCTCCGCGAGCGGTACGGCAGGACCGCGGCCGAGCTGGCGGCGGAGTTCGGCGCGCCGGAGTTGCACGCCCGTGAGGCGGCGCTGCTGCGGGAGGCTCTCGCGGACGACCGTCTCCCGGTGATCGCGGCGGCGGCGAGCACCGTCGAGAACGCGGAGTCGAGGAAGGCGCTGGCGGCGGCCTTCGTGGTGTTCCTGGACGGCCCGCCCGAGGTGCTGGCGGAGCGGATGCGTTCGGGGACGCACCGGCCGCGTTTCCTGCCGGACCTGGTGGAGATGCTGGCCGAGCAGCGCGGGCGGCGGCTGGCCTACTTCCTGGAGGTGTCCGACCTGACCGCGGACACCTCGCGCCGGACGCCGGCGGAGATCGCGGCGGAGGCGCTGGCCCGGCACGCGGCCCGGGAGCGGTCCGAGGTCACCCCACGGCGACCCTGACCTCCGCCGGTGCGGTGGTGGCCCGGGGCCGGGCCTGCCGGGGATGGCTCGGGAACGGCCGGGCCCGGCGTCGGTCCTGGAGGGCGGCTCCGATGACGAACCAGACGGTCTTGCCGTAGCGGCCCGGCGTGACGCCCCAGTCGTCGGCGAGTTGCCCGACGATGAACAACCCCCGCCCGTCGGTCGCGTCCGGCCCGGAGACCCGGGGCCGGGGCACGCCCTCGCCGGGATCGAAGATCTCGCCGCAGACCAGGGTGCCGTGTCCGGCGAGGCGGAGCGTGAAGGCGCTGCCGCCGTGCCGTACGACGTTGGTGACCAGCTCGCTGACGATGAGCGCGCAGTCGTCGATCATCGGGTCCGCGCCCCAGGAGCGGAGCTCGCGCCGGACCAGCGCCCGGGCGTCGCCCACGCTGGGGCCCGCCGCGGGCAGCAGGCACTCTGCCGTGCGCATCGACGCCGCATTCAGCGGCGCCATCACGAAGGGAAGAACCACGTGCGCCTCCTTCACCGTGGGAGCGCTCCCACAGTAAAGATACGGCACATTCCTCATGTATGTGAATTGATAACCTCAAGATTGTTTCGGGCCAATCCTCGAAAATCGCCTGAAATCTCGCGCCCCATCAGGACGAGTGGATATTCACGCAGGTCGCCTCGCCGGTCCCGGCCTCCGGCCGCACTCCGGACACCACGGAGGCGGGGGCGGACCGCCTCGGCGTCGCCTGAAACTAGGTGAAACCGACCGGCCGAATTAACTTACCGAAGAATCGAATTGGCCACGCCCGGCGGGGAACAGGCTGCGCAGGGCCACGGCGGCCGCGCCGCGCGCCCATTCCTCGAACGGTCCCCCGACACCACGATCCGCTCGGGGCCCACCAGGTTCACGACGGCGGCGAGCGCGAGCCCGACGGCCCGTCCGGCGATCTCCCCCGCCACGCCGTACGCCCCGGTGACCAGGCGACCGTCCAGGACGAGGCCGCAGCCGATGCCCGAGCCCATCGTGACGAGCGCGAACGAGGAGGCGCCCACGCCCTCGCCGAACCAGTGCTCGGCGACGGTCAGCGCCTTGACGTCGTTCTCCAGCGTGACGGCGAGGCCGGTGGCGTCCGCGAGAAGTCCGGCCGGGTCGACGTCCCGCCAGCCGAGGACCGGCGCGAAGCGGACCAGGCCCGAGATCCGGTCGACGTCACCGGACAGAGACACCCCGAGGCAGTGGGTGCGCGCGCGGTAGTCCTCGGACCCGCCGAGCAGCTCGTCGACCAGCCCGGCGATCCGGCCGACGACGTACGGGACGTCGTGGCCGCCGCCGGGCTGCCGATCGGCGCCCGGGCCGGAGGAGCGCTGCGTGGCATGCGCCGTACCGTAGGCAGATTAATTGACCGAGTCAAGAATTGAACGGCTCCCGGTGGGGCCATGCCCGGGACCCGCTCGTCCCCGTCCGCCGGGGTGACGAGGGATCCGGCGGCGGATCCCTCGGCATCGTGACCCGCCCCCGAAACCCTCGGGAAGTCCACTCGGACTTAAATGCATAAATCGGAATTCAGGGGAAGTAGCGGACTTAGAACGGTAGGTGTTCGTCTCATCCCCGGAGGGGGTGCGCAACATGTCGCACAGCACGGACATCGGGCAGCATCCTGACATCATGCAGATGCGTGCCCGATACGAGGCAGCAGCCGCGAATCCCACGGCCCAGCTGACGGACGGGCTCACGCTGGTCGCCGGCATATACCTGGCGATCTCGCCGTGGATCTGCGGATTCCAGGGTCTCAGCGGGATCACGGTCAACAACCTGATCACCGGGATCCTGGTCGCTCTGCTGGCGCTGGGCTACAGCTCCGCGTATGGCAGGACGTACGGCCTCGCCTGGGTCGCCCCCGTCATCGGAGTGTGGACGATCATCGCTCCGTGGGTGATCAGCGGCCCGAACAACATCACCCGAGTCATCGTCAGCAACGTGGTGGTCGGCGCGATCATCCTGCTGCTGGGCCTCGCGAACATGTCGACCGGCATGACGGCCGCGAAGCGTCACACGCAGCGGTTCGTCGGCAACACCCACACCCGCTGACGGATCCGATCACCGAGGGCGCACTCCCAGTCGGCCCCGCCCGGAAAACCCATCGGTCGTACACGACCTTCCGCCGGGGACGCGGGCGACGGGGGCGCGCCTCGGTGATATCCGCCCGGTGCCCTCGGGTAGTCGAGTCACATGACCGATTCCGAACTCCTGAAGGACCTCGATCCTTTCGACATCTTCGACGCCGAGGCGGCTCGGCTGGACCGTTTCTTCTCTTCGCTCGACGACGAGGGCTGGCGCAGGCCGTCCCGGTGCGCGGGCTGGTCCGTTCGAGACGTCCTCGGCCACCTCGCCGGGGAGGAGCTGTACAACCACGCCTGCCTGGACGGGGACCTCGACGGGCTCTTCGCCATGCTGGAACGGGAAGGCGTCGGCGGGGGCTACAACAGCTTCAACGACTGGTGCGTCCGGCAGCGCCGTGACCGGCCGGTCGGCGACGTGCTCGAGGAGTGGCGCGGCCAGAACGCCGAGACGCGCGCGCGGATGCGGGCGCTCGGCCGCGACGCGACGCTCACCACCTCCGCCGGGCCGTACCCCGTGGACCTGCAGACCTTCCACTACGGCTCCGAGTACGCCACGCACGGCGACGACGTGGGCGCCCCGGTCTCCGCGGAGGAGGCCGGGGCGCGCACGCTGTGGCGGGTCCGGTTCGGCCTCTTCACGCTCCGCGAGCAGGGCGCGGCCGTACGGGCCGAGCCGTCGGACGACCACGTCGAGGTGCGGGTCGACGGGGCCACCGCGCGCCTGCCGTACGCCGAGTTCGTCGAGGCGACGGTCGGGCGGCTGCCCGCGGACCATCCGCTGGACACCGAGATCGCGATGGCCCTGCGGTGCCTCGCCTGACCACCCGGACGGCGAGAGAGGACCGCTCCTCAGCACAGGATCTGCTCCTCGGCCAACGCTCCGTCGATGGCCCAGGCGGCGTTGATGAGGCCGATGTGGCTGAACGCCTGCGGGAAGTTGCCGAGCTGCTCGCCGGTGCCCGGCTCGATCTCCTCGGCCAGCAGGCCGACGTCGTTGACGTAGGAGATCGCGGTCTCGAACACCTCGCGCGCCTGCGCGACGCGTCCGGCCAGCGCGAGCGCCTGGGCCAGCCAGAACGTGCAGAGCACGAACGTGCCCTCGCCGCCCTCCAGGCCGTCCTCGTTGCGATAGCGGTAGACGAGGCCGTTCTCTCCGGTGAGCCGCTTGGCGACCGCGTCGATGGTCGCCAGCATCCGGGGGTCGTCCGCGGGCAGGAACCCGACGATCGGCATCATCAGCACGGACGCGTCCAGGTCCGGCGAATGGAACGCCTGGGTGAAGGCGCCCGCCTCCTCGCTCCACCCGTCGGCGAGGACGGCCCGGCGGATATCGTCCCTCGCCCGACGCCAGCGCGGCAGGTGACCTGCCGCGTCCAGCCGGTCCGCGAGCGCGATCGCCCGGTCCACCGCCACCCAGCACATGACCTTGGAGTACACGTAGTGGCGGGGAGCGCCGCGGATCTCCCAGATGCCGTGATCGGGGCGGCTCCACTGGTGGGCGGCGGCGTCGGCCAGCGCGACCAGGAAGCCGCGCTCGTCCGAATCGCCCCAGGAAAGCTGGTCGGCCAGCCGGTACGCCGCGCCGAGCAACGCGCCGTAGACGTCGATCTGGGGCTGGCGCCACGCGGCGTTGCCCGTGCGCACCGGCCAGCTGTTCCGCCAGCCGCGCAGGTGCGGCAGCTCTCGCTCGGTGAGGTCGCGCTCGCCGCCGATGCCGAACATGATCTGGAGGGCCCGGCCGGGCTCGTACGCCGCGGCCGCCGTCGTCATGAACGAGAAGAACTCGCTCGCCTCGTCGGGGCAGGCGGCGACCCACAACGCGTCCATGGTGAAGCTCGCGTCCCGGATCCAGGCGTACCGGTAGTCCCAGTTGCGCTTCCCGCCCGGCTCCTCCGGCAACGACGTGGTGGCCGCCGCGACGATCGCGCCGGTGGGCTGGTAGCTCAGGCCCTGCAGGATCCGCCCGGAGTGGCGTACCAGGCCGAGGTAGGGCCCCTCGTATCTCTGGTGCGCCTTCGACCAGGACCGCCACGAGGTCAGGGTCGCCTCCAGCGCGGCGGCGATCTCCTCCGCGCCGCACACCTGGGGCTCCGGCTCGTCCAGCGCGGCCCAGCGCAGGGCGAACCGCAGCACCTCACCGGCCACGAGGGCGACCGTCGCCGTGGCCTCCTCCCTCGTGATCACGAGGTCCACCGGGCTGGACAGGATGGTCTGACCGCACCCGCCACGCGACCTGATGCCCCCGTCCAGCACGGACATCAACGGCGTGACCAGCCCGTACTCCGGTCTCGGCCGGTAGCGGAGGTCCACCTCGACGGACCCGCGTACGCACGTGGCCGAACGGAGCACCAGGTGTGGCGCGGACGCGCCGAGCCGGTGCGGGTCCGCGTCCGCCCCCGTCGCCAGCGCGTCGGTGAGGACCAGCGTGCCCGTCCCGGTCTCGAACATCGTCTGCAGCACCAGCGTGGCGTCCATGTAACGCCTGGAGACGGTGTACGGCCCCGACGGGCGGATCGACCACGATCCCGCGTCGTCGTCCAGCATCGCGGCGAAGATGGAGGGACTGTCGAACCGGGGCATGCACAACCACTCGATCGTGCCGTCCTTGGCCACCAGCGCCGCCGAATGCCGGTCGGACAACATCGCGTAGTCGGCGATCGCAGTCGTCGTCATGGTCCCTCCGGGGTCCACTCGGCACGCTTGCCCTCCCTCCACTGTGAACCACCGGGAAAGGGGCCCACCCCCTCCCCCCTCGGTCGCGCTGAGGCATGATGGGGAACCGTGGAGAGATCGTTAATCATCTATGACGGGGACTGCGGTTTCTGCACCACCGCCGCGGGCTTCATCGAGCGGCGGATGGACGTGCCCGCCGGCATCAGGGCCTGGCAGTTCACCGATCTCGCGGCGCTGGGCACGACCCCGGAACGCGCGGAGTACGAGCTGCTCTGGGTGGACACCCGGGGCCGCGTGTACGGCGGGGCGCAGGCCGTCGCCAAGATCCTGCTCGCGGCGGGGCTGCCCTGGTCACCCCTGGGGGCGATCCTGCGCGTCCCGCCCTTCCGCTGGCTGGCCCACGGCGTCTACCGGCTGATTGCCGGCAACAGGCACCGCCTCCCCGGCGGCACCCCCATGTGCGTCCTGCCCGCCGACCGGCGCGGCGGCTGAGACGAGGCGCTCCGTCGGCAGGAAGGCGAGCAGCAGGCACAGCACGTGCGGCCAGAACATGATCGAGATGGTGGCGTAGACGACGACGTGGAACCCGGCGAGGGCGCCGACCGCGACGCGCTGCCACCGGCCGCGCAGGAACAGGACCACGGGTGAGCCCAGCTCCATCAGCATGATCCCCCACTGGGACCAGTGCAGCAGCCACGGATAGTCGAGCAGCAGGCGGCCGAACCCGGTGCCGCGGCGCATCACCGCGCGGACGAGGGTCGCGCTGTTCACCCATTCGACGCCGCCGAAGCGCAGTTTGGCGAAGGCCGAGAGGAAGTACGTCGCCACGACGGCGATCTGCACGCAGCGCAGCGCCCAGCCGGCCGACTCGGCCGAGCCGCGCTCCCGCAGCCGAGCCCCCGCCACAGTGGGCAGCACGGCGAGGGCCACGACGTACGCGATGCGGTCGTGGTCGACCTTCCCGAACGAGAAACTGATGATCAGCTGCTCGAAGTAGAGCAGGAAGATCGCCGCGCCGAGGAGCCGCTGCCACCTGCCGGTGGGGGCGAGGGCGGCGGCGGCGAGCGCGAGTGGAATCAGCGTCCAGGTGACCACCACGATGAGCTCGGGGGTCGGGCGCGGCAGGTGCAGCAGGTCGGCGACGATGAGCGGCTTGTAGAGCGCGGTCGCCGACGCGTGGTGCGAGCCGAGCGGGCGGAGCACCAGCAGGTCGAGCGGGATGAACAGGTACGCGGCGATCCGGAAGACCGCCACCCGCGCCAGGGGCACCGGGCCGAAGAACCAGCGGGCTAGCGCAGCCACTCGGCCACCACCTTCTCCTCGGTGCCGACGAACCTGCGGTCGCGCAGCTTGAGATACCTCATGATCAGGCGGGCGCCGGTCCAGCGGGGCTCGTTCGGCCGGAGCCGGTCGTGGGCCTCGACCAGCCGGCCGACCAGCGCGGGCTGGGACTGGAAGCGCGGGACCTGCCCCTCGACCTCGGCGCGGTTCACGCCCACCACCACGGACTCCAACGGGACCTCGCGCCAGTTTCCGTCGGGCAGGCGCGCCTTCAGGACCATCACGTGGATGTTCCCGTTGGGCGGCGTGCTGGTGGAGTACATCCGGAACGGGCCGAAGGGGAAGGCGTCGTCGTCCCCCCAGAACGTGCCGACGACGAGCAGCGCCACGCACAGGCCCGTGGCGGCCAGCCGTACCGACCTGGCCCGGCCGGAGAGCCGCGCGGGAAGCGGCCCGGGAAGCGGCCCGGGAAGCGGCCCGGAAGGTGGCACCGGGGGCTGCGCGGGGGGCACGCCGGACGTGATCATGACCGGCAAGTCTAGCGAGGGGATGCGACGTTCATCCGGTTTTCGCCAGTCATCCCGCGACACGCCGCGAGGCGCACCGCCGTGTTGCACCCCATTGACATCCACAATATGTGGGTATAAATACAGACGAAACAACATTGAAACGGCGGTGAATCAACATCATGTACGCCGAGGAGCGGCAGCAGGAGATCCTGCGCCGCGCGCGGGCCATCGGCCGGGTGGACGTGCTGACGCTGGCGGAGGAGTTCGCCGTCACCACGGAGACCATCCGCCGCGACCTGACCGTCCTGGAGCGGGCCGGCGTGCTGCGACGGGTGCACGGCGGCGCCATCCCGGTCGAGCGCCTGGGTTTCGAACCCGCGCTCGCCGCCAGGGACGAGGTGATGACCGAGGAGAAGGAGCGCATCGCCAAGGCCGCTCTCGCCGAGCTGCCCGAGGACGGCGCGATCATCATCGACGCGGGCTCCACGACGGGCCGCCTGGCGCGGGCGCTTCCCGCCGACCGCGAGCTCACCGTCATCGTCAACTCGCCGCCCCTCGCGACGTCGCTCGCGACCCGGGCGAACCTCAGCGTGATCATGCTGGGCGGCCGGGTGCGCGGCCGCACCCTCGCCACCGTCGACGACTGGGCGCTGCGCCCGCTCGCCGACCTCCACGTGGACGTGGCGTTCATGGGCGCGAACGGCTGCTCGGTCGCCAAGGGGCTGACGACGCCCGACCCGGCCGAGGCCGCGATCAAGCGGGCGATGATCGGCGCGGCGGAGCGCAGCGTCGTGCTGGCCGACCACACCAAGTTCTCCGGCGTCTACCTCACCCGGTTCGCCACGCTCTCCGAGATCGACATGGTGATCAGCGACGACGGGCTGGACCCGGCGGTCGCCGCCGACGTCGCCGCGTCGGGCCCCGAGGTGGTCCGCGCATGATCCTGACGCTGACGCTCAACCCGAGCCTGGACCGCACGATCGAGATCGCGGCGCTGGACCGGGGCGCCGTCATCCGCGCGGCGACGGCGCGGCTGGACCCCGGCGGCAAGGGCGTCAACGTCTCGCGCGCGCTGCTCGCCAACCGGATCAGGTCCTGCGCGGTCGTCCCGTACGGCGGCCACGAGGGGCGCCACCTCGTGGACCTCCTCTCGCAGGAGGGCATCGACATGATCGCGGTCCCGATCGCGGGGGCGACCCGGTCCAACGTCACGCTGGCCGAGCCCGACGGCACCAGCACGAAGGTGAACGAGCCGGGCACCCCGCTGTCCGCCGTCGAACTGGAGACCGTGGCGGAGGCGGTCCTCGGGGCCGCGCACACGGCGGACTGGGTGGTCGCGTCCGGCAGTCTGCCCCCGGGGGTGCCCTTCGACGTCTACGCCGGGTTGTGCCGCCGGTTCGCCGAGGCGGGGATCAACGTGGCCGTCGACACCAGCGGCCCGGCGCTGCCGGCCGCCGCGGCGGCGGGCCCCGCGCTGGTCAAGCCGAACCGGGAGGAGCTGGCCGAGGCGACGGGGACGACGATCGGCTGCCTCGGCGACGTGATCGAGGCGGCGGAGAAGCTGCGCGCGATGGGCGCGGGCACGGTTCTGGCCAGTGTCGGGCCGGATGGGGCGGTCCTCCTGCAGGACGGCCGGATCTGGCACGGCGAGTGCCCCGTGGCCGAACCCAGGAGCACGGTCGGCGCGGGCGACGCCATGCTGGCCGGTTTCCTCGCAGCGGGGGCGAGGGGCGAGCGCGCCCTGGTCGAGGCGCTGGCCTGGGGGACAGCCGCCGTCGGCATGCCCGGCAGTCGTATGCCCGCGCCCGGGGACATCCGGCGCGACCTGGTGCGCGTCGGCCCGCCGGACCCGAGACGACCGCTGCGGTCCACGGACTGAAGCGGAGCACTTCACCCCCCATTGGAAGGAGCACCACCCATGACCGAATACACCCCCGCGGTCTACGGAACGGGAGTGAAGGCCACCATCCAACGCGTCGGCGGCCACCTCGCCGGCATGATCATGCCGAACATCGGCGCGTTCATCGCGTGGGGCCTGATCACCGCGCTCTTCATCCCCACCGGCTGGCTGCCGAACGAGGACTTCGCCAAGCTCGTCGACCCCATCATCAAGGCCCTGCTGCCGGTGCTCATCGGCTACACCGGCGGACGCATGGTCCACGGCCAGCGCGGCGCGGTCGTCGGCGCGGTGGCCACCATGGGCGTCGTCGTCGGCGCGGACATCCCGATGTTCCTCGGCGCGATGATCATCGGCCCGCTGGCCGCCTTCGTCATCAAGCTGGTGGACGGCTTCGTCCAGCAGCGCACCCGGGCCGGTTTCGAGATGCTGGTGGACAACTTCACCGCCGGCATCGCGGGCGCGGGTATGGCCCTGCTCGGCATGTGGGGCATCGGCCCGATCGTCCGCGTGGTCACCGACGCCGCGGGCGATGTCGTCGAGTGGCTCATCGGCAACAGCCTGCTGCCGCTCGCCTCGGTGCTGATCGAGCCCGCCAAGGTGCTGTTCCTCAACAACGCCATCAACCACGGCGTCCTCGGGCCGCTCGGCGTCGCGGAAGCGGTCAAGCACGGCAAGTCGATCCTGTTCATGCTGGAGTCGAACCCGGGTCCCGGCCTCGGTCTGCTCCTCGCCTACCTGTTCTTCGGCCCGCGCTCGCTGCGGCCGTCCACCCCCGCCGCCATGATCATCCACTTCCTCGGCGGCATCCACGAGATCTACTTCCCGTACGTGCTGATGAAGCCGCGGCTGATCCTCGCGGTGATCGCCGGTGGGGCGGCCGGGATCTTCACCTTCATGGTCACCGGCGCCGGACTGGTCGCGACGCCGTCGCCCGGCAGCATCTTCGCGTACCTCGCGGTGACGCCCAAGGGCGGCTGGTTCGGCGTGCTCGCCGGCATCGTCGTCGCCACCGCCGCGTCCTTCGCCGTCGCCGCCGTACTGCTCGGCTTCGGCAGGAAGGCGGGCGACGAGGCCCTCGAAACCTCCGCCGAACCCGAGACCACACCCGCACCCCAGGAGGCGTGACCCGACATGGCCGACATCGAGAGCACGGACATCCGCAAGATCATCGTGGCCTGCGACGCGGGGATGGGCAGCAGCGTGATGCTGGCCAGCCAGCTCCGCAAGCAGCTCAAGGGCCTCGGGATCGAGGTCGAGCACACTCCGGTCAACTCGATCCCCGCCGACGCCGACGTGGTGGTCTGCCACTCGGGGCTCGCCGACCGGGCCAGGAAGACCGCGCCGGGCACCGTCCTCATCCCCTTCACGATCTTCATCGGGGACCCGGCGGTCACGAAGCTCGTCACCACCATCAAGAACGGCGGGACGGTGCATGGCTGACCCGGCGCCGCTTCCCCTCGACCCGCGCGCCGTACTGCTCGACGCCTCCGCGGCGGACCGCGAGGACGCGATCCGCCAGTGCGGGCGGGCCCTCGTCGCCGTCGGCGCGGTCGAGGAGCCGTACGTCGAGACGATGATCGAGCGCGAGCGTTCGATCTCCACCTACGTCGGCGAGGGGGTGGCCATCCCGCACGGCACGCTCGCCGCCAAGGACGCCGTCCACCACGACGCCGTCTGCGTCCTGCGCTTCCCCGGCGGCGTCGACTGGGGCGGCGAGCGGGTCGTCGTCTGCGTCGGCATCGCCGCCCGGGGCGACGGCCACGTACAGCTGCTCTCCGAGCTGGCGCAGATCCTGCTCGATCCGGACCGCGTCCACGCCCTGCGGGAGGCGACCCGGGTCGAGGAGGTCGTTCACCTGTTGCGATCCGACGGACAACCCACCGAAGAGGAGACCACGTGAAGGTCGCCCGATTCCACGCGCCCGGCGACATCCGCATCGAGGACGCGCCCGAGCCCGTCGCCGGACGCGGAGAGGTCAAGATCCGGGTACGCGCCTGCTCCACCTGCGGCACGGACGCGAAGATCCTCAGACACGGGCACCACCACATCAGGCCGCCCAGGGTCATGGGCCACGAGATCGCCGGGGAGGTCACCGAGACCGACGTCCCCGGCTGGGCGCCCGGCGACCGCGTCCAGGTGATCGCCGCCATCCCCTGCGGGACGTGCGGGGAGTGCCGCCGCGGCCGGATGACGGTCTGTCCGAACCAGGAGTCGATGGGCTACCACTACGACGGCGGCTTCGCCGAGTACATGGTCGTCCCGGCCAAGGTCCTGGCCGTCGACGGTCTCAACCGCGTCCCCGACGGCGTGAGCTTCGCCGAGGCGTCGGTGGCGGAACCGCTCGCCTGCGTGCTCAACGGGCAGGAGCTGGCCCGGGTCGGCGACGGGGACGACGTGCTCGTCATCGGCTCAGGCCCGATCGGCTGCCTGCACGTACGGCTGGCCCGCGCGCGGGGTGCCGCCCGGGTGTTCCTCGCCGACATCAACGCCGACCGGCTCGCTCTCGCCGCCGACCTGGTCCGGCCGGACGCCGCCGTGCACGGCGAGGACATCGCCGAGGAGGTGCTCAAGCTGACCGAGGGCCGGGGTGCCGACGTCGTCATCACCGCCGCGGCCTCCGGAGCCGCCCAGGAGCAGGCGCTGCGGATCGCGGCGCGGCAGGGACGGATCAGCTTCTTCGGCGGCCTGCCCAAGGACGACCCGATCATCCGCTGCGACTCCAACCTCGTGCACTACAGGGAGCTGACGATCGTCGGCGCGAACGGGTCGAGCCCGGCCCACAACGCGCGGGCGCTGCGGTTGATCGCCGAAGGATCGGTCCCCGTGGCCGACCTGATCACCCACCGGCTCCCGCTCTCCGGCGTCCTCGACGGCATCGACATCGTCAGCCGCGGTGCCGCCATCAAGGTCACCGTCGAGCCCTGACCCCCTCCCCCCTCCCCCCGAACCTCCGTACAGAAAGGTCCACGACGATGCCGGAGAGGACAGTCGTCATCGCCTCACGTACCGGCCTGCACGCCAGGCCGGCCAAGATCTTCGTCGAGGCGGCGGCCCGGCAGGGAACGCCGGTGCGCATCCGGGTCGGCGACGGGAAGCCGGTTCCGGCGAACAGCATCCTCGCCGTGCTGGCGCTGGGCGCCGTCCACGGCACAGAGGTCACCCTCGACGCGGACGGCCCGGACGCGGACACCGCGCTCGACTCCCTCGCCGAGCTGCTCGCCCGCGACCTCGACGCCGATGAATGAGGCTCCGGAGGGCCGGACGCCGTTGATCGGGACGCTGCGCGGGCTCGGGGTCAGCCCCGGCCTGGCGGCGGGCCCGGTGTGCCGGATGGAGGACGCCTCCCGCCTGTCCGACGGCCCCTGGACCGCCGCGAGCCCCGCGGTGGAGGCCGACACCGCCGTACGGGCGCTGCTGACCGCCTCCCTCAGCCTCTCCGCGCTGGCGGAGAAGGCCGCCGAACCCGAGGCCAGGGCGATTCTCGAAGCGCAGTCCTTCATCGCCGCCGATCCTCTCCTCCAGGAGTCCGTGGAGGAGAACGTCCGGAACGGCATGCACGCGCTGGACGCCATCACGGCCGCCTGCGCGCGCCACCGCGAGGCGCTCGTCGCCGCGGGCGGCTACTTCGCCGAGCGCGCGGCCGACCTGGACGACATCAGGAACCGCGCCGTCGCCGCCGCGCGGAACCTGCCGATGTCCGCGCTCCCCGACCCCGGCCATCCGTTCGTCCTCGTGGCCGAGGACCTCTCGCCCGCCGACACCGTCGCGCTCGACCCGGCGACGGTGCTCGCGGTGGTCACGGAGAAGGGTGGGCCCACCAGCCACACGGCCATCCTCGCCCGCGCGCGCGGCGTGCCCGCCGTGGTCGCCTGCCGTGGCGTGCGGGAGCTCCGCGACGGGACCCTGGTCGCCGTCGACGGCGCGCTCGGCGAGGTCCGCACCGGCATCGGCGAGGAGGAGGCGGCCGGGATCATGCGGCGAGCGGCCGAGCAGCGGGACCGGCTCCGGACGAGCACCGGGCCCGGCCGCACCGCCGACGGGCACCCGGTGAAGCTGCTGCTCAACATCGGCTCGGCGGCCGATCTGGGCACGGAGGTCTCCGCCGAGGGAGTCGGGCTGTTCCGCACCGAGTTCCTCTTCCTCGACCGGCGCACGGCCCCGGAGATGGACGAGCAGGTCGCCGCGTACGAGGCGGTCTTCCGGGCGCTTCCCGGCGACCGCGTGGTGGTGCGCACCCTCGACGCGGGCACCGACAAGCCGCTGCCGTTCCTCGGCCTGCCCGAGGAGACCAACCCCGCGCTCGGCGTGCGCGGGCTTCGTGTGGCCCGGGCCCGGCCGGAGGTGCTCGACACGCAGCTCGACGCCATCGCCGCCGCCGCGCGGGCGGCCGGGGTACGGCCGTGGGTGATGGCCCCCATGGTCACCACCGTGGCGGAGGCTGCGGACTTCGCCCGCCGGGCCCGGTCCCGGGGCATCGCCGACGTCGGCGCGATGGTGGAGGTGCCCGCCGCCGCGCTGCGGGCGTCCCGGCTCCTGGCCGAGCTCGACTTCCTCAGCGTCGGCACCAACGACCTGAGCCAGTACACCTGCGCGGTGGACCGCCAGCACGGTGAGCTCGCCGACCTGCTCGACCCGTGGCAGCCCGCGCTGCTGCGGCTGGTCGCCGAGTGCGCCGACGCGGGCAGGCGGGCGGGCAAGCCCGTCGGCGTCTGCGGTGAGGCCGCGGCGGATCCGCTGCTGGCCCCCGTACTGGCCGGGCTCGGCGTCACGAGCCTGTCCATGTCCGCCCTGAGCGTGCCCGCCGTACGGGAGGCCCTGGCCGCCCGCACCATGGCGGAGTGCGAGCACGCGGCGAGGTCCGCGCTGGAGGCCGACGGCCCGGCCGAGGCGCGCCGCCACGCGGGGTGATCTGAGCGGCCCCGGAAGCGGGCAGAACAGAGAGCGTGGACAAGTCTCATCTCTCTGTGACGGTGCACTCCGACGCGAGCCCGGAGCGGGTGTTCGCCGTCCTGACCGACTGGCCGAGGCACGAGGAGTGGATGTTCCTGACCCGCGCGCGGGTCACCGCCGGGGACGGCCACAGCGCCGGCAGCGGCCTGGCCGCGTTCACCGGGGTCGGGCCGCTGGGCTTCCTCGACACGATGGAGATCACCCGGTGGAACCCGCCGCACACCGTCGAGGTGCGGCACACCGGGTGGCTCGTCCGGGGAACCGGCGTCTTCCACGTGCTGCCGAGGGCGGGAGGCGGCAGCACGATCGTGTGGCAGGAGGACCTGGACATCCCTCTCGGTCTGGTCGGGCGGCTCGGCTGGCTGGCGGCCAAACCCGTCAGCGCCGCCGTGCTCCGCCTCTCGCTGCGGCGTCTGGCCGAGCTGAGCCGTACCTGAACCCGGGACTGCGACCCCCGGCGCGTCTGGGACCCTGGGAGGCCGGGAAACGGAAACTGGAGACCGCCGAGGTGCCGCGATTGAACCCGCCAGAGACGCACGAGCGAGGCCCGCGAGACGAGCGAGCGCCGGCGCGCCGGCGCGTGATCGCGGTCCTCGCCGCCCTGCTCACCGTCGCCGCCGGGCTCGGGATCCGGGCCGTGGGGGACGGTCCGGTGACCAAGTACGGCGGGGACGCGCTCTACACGCTCCTGCTGTACGCGCTGGTCCTTGTCGTCGCGCCCCGGACGCGCCCCGCGGCGGCGGCCGCGGCGGCGCTCGCCGCGAGCTGGGCGGTGGAGCTCTTCCAGCTCACCGGCATCCCCGCCGAGCTCGCGGCGCGCAGCGTGCTCGCCCGTCTGGTGCTCGGCACCTCCTTCAACCCGCCCGACCTGTTCTGGTATGCCGTGGGAGCCGCGCTGGGCTGGACCGTCCACGCCCTGGTGGACCGGGGCGCCGGCCGGATCGTTCAGCGGTCGAGCCGCTGGTAGCGGCGCGCGGACAGCGGCAGGAAGACCAGCGTCAGCAACACCGGCCAGCCGATCGCCAGCGGCAGCGCGTGCTCGGCGGCCCAGGAGTCGCCACCCCAGCCGGGGTTGCCGAACAGCTCGCGGCAGGCGGCGACCGTGGCCGACAGCGGGTTCCATTCGGAGATCGTCCCCATCCAGCCCGGCATCAGCGCCGGTGAGACGAAGGTGTTGGCGAGCATGGTGAGCGGCATCAGTGGCATCCACGCCGCGCTCGCCGACTCCGGGGTGAGCATCAGCCCGAGATAGATGCCGACCCAGATGAGCGCGAAGCGCAGGAGCAGCAGCAACCCCACGGCGGTCAGGGCGTTCCCGATCCCCCGGTGCCAGCCCCAGCCGACCGCGAGTCCGCATCCGAGCAGCACGGCCAGCTCCAGTACGGAGTTGACCATGTCGGCGACGGCCCGGCCGAGCACCACCCCGGACCGCGAAATCGGCATCGAGCGGAAGCGGTCGGTGATCCCTCGGGCGGCGTCGCCAGTGACGATGATCATGGTGGTCATCACGCCGAGCGTCATCGTCTGGGCGAACATCCCGGGCATCAGGAACTCCCGGTAGTCGCCTCCCCCGGCGACGTTCATGGCGCTGCCGAGGACGAAGCCGAACAGCAGCACCATCACGATCGGGAACAGCAGCAGGTTGAGGATCGCGGCCGGGTTGCGGACCAGGTGGACGAAGTAACCGCGGGCGATCACGCAGCCGTCCGCGAACGTCCAGCGCAGCCGCTGGAGCCGGGAGCGGGGGATCACGGGAGCGATGAGCGTGGTCATGCCGCCGCCTTCCTCCCGGGCTCCCCGGTCAGGCTGAGGAACACCTCGTCCAACGTCGGGCGGCGCAGCGCGACGTCCTCGACCGCGATGCCGCGCTCTCGCAGCTCGCGTACGACCTCGGTCAGCGCGCCGATCCGGTCGTGTACGGGAACGGTCAGGCGGCGGGCGTCGGGATCCGCGGCCGGTTCTGCGCCCGCCGCCGCGGCCAGGACGCGGGCGGCTTCGGCGAGGTCGGCGGCGTCGCGGACGACCAGATCGATCTGGTCACCGCCGATCATCGACTTGAGCCGGTCCGGGGAACCGCCCGCGATCACGCGTCCCGAGTCGATCACGGCGATCTGCTGGGCGAGTTGGTCGGCCTCGAACAGGTACTGCGTGGTCATCAGCACCGTGCTGCCCGCCGCCGCCAGGTCGCGCACCGCCCGCCACACCTCGTTGCGGTTGCGCGGGTCGAGCCCCGTGGTGGGCTCGTCGAGGAACAACACGCGCGGGGCGAGGACGAAGGCCGCGGCCAGGTCCAGGCGGCGCCGCATGCCGCCCGAGTAGTGCTTGACCCGTTTCCCCGCGTCGTCGGCGAGACCGAACCGGTCCAGCAGTTCCCCCGCCCGGCGGCGGGCGGTGGCCGCGTCCAGGTGGTAGAGGCGCCCCCACATCTCCAGGTTCTCCCTGCCGGTGAGGATCTCGTCCACGGCCGGTCGCTGCCCGGCGAGACCGATGCGGTAGCGCACCTGGGCCGGTTCTGCGGTCACGTCGAAGCCGGCGACGACGGCACGTCCCGCGTCCGCCTGCAGCAGCGTGGTCAGGACGCGTACCGCGGTGGTCTTGCCCGCGCCGTTCGGACCGAGCAGGCCGCACACCGTCCCCTCCGGAACGGTCAGGTCGAACCCGTCGAGGGCGTGGGTGTCGCCATAACGCTTGCGCACGCCCTCGGCGACGACTGCGAAGGAATCCATGCGCCTCATTGTGAGACATGAATGTCCCAAAAACAAGCGCCGCAGTCTCGTTATGGAAAGCGCTGTAGCCTTTGGCCGTGAGCGCGACGCGTCAGCCTGTCTCCGAGGGGCCCGAACCCGACCCGCGGAAGCCGGAGGCTCGCGAGTCCGGAACGCGGGGCCGCACCCGCCGGGCCATTCTGGGCGCGGCCGCCTCGGTCCTCGCCCGCGACCGGGCCGCCACGCTGGCCGACATCGCGGAGGCCGCGCAGGTGGGCCGGAGCACGCTGCACCGCTACTTCCCCGACCGGCAGGAACTGCTCAACGCGACCGTCGTCGACTCCTTCCATGTGGTCGAGCAGTCCGTGGCGGCCGCGGCGATCGACCAGGGACCTCCTCTTGAGGCCATGCGCCGCCTGATCACGGCCATGGTGGACGTCGGCGACCGGCTCGCGTTCCTCTTCGGCGATCCGCGCGTGCTGGAGGAGTTCAGCTCCTGCTTCGAGCCGGACCTGTCCGTGCCGACCGCGATCAGCCTCATCGAGCGCGGCCAGGCCGAGGGCGTCTTCGACCCGCAGGTCAGCGCCGAGTGGATCCAGCAGATGCTGTACGCGGTCACCTACACCGGATGGGAGGCCGCGGCGAAGGGCCTGCTGCCCCGCCACGGCGTGGCCTCCACCGTCATCCGCACGTTCGAGAACGGCGTGACCGCCCAGGGGTGACCGGCCAGGGGTGACCGCCCAGGGGCCTCAGGCGCTGCGGGCGCGGAAGGCGGCGGTCTTGACCCGGTTCTGGCACGGGGTCGAGCAGAACCGGCGCGTCCCGTTGCGCGAGGTGTCGACGTAGACGCGATCGCAGTGCGGGGCCGTGCACACCCCCAGCCGGTCGCACAGCTCGCTCCCGAGGACGACGGCGAGGCCGGTGGCGCAGCTCGCCGCCCAGTCACCGGCCAGCGTGCCGCCGCGCCCGTGGAAGTGCACGTGCCACGGCTCCCCGTCGTGCCGGTCGAGATGCGGGCGCGCGTCGGTCTCGGCCAGGAGCCGGTTGGTGTGGTGAGCCGCCGCGTCGATGTCACCGGCCGCCACCGACTCGAAGACCGTCCGCAGCGCTTCCGCGACACCGGCCAGCTCGGCCGCCTGCTCCGCGCTCACCTCGTACGACCGGGAGGCGCCGGGGGCGACGGCCAGGCTGACGGCGGCGGTGCGCTCCTCGCCCGAAGGCGGCGCGTACGGCCGGCCGCGCGACTCCCCGGCGGTCAGCGTGTTGACCAGGGTGACGGCGACCGCCACCACCGCGTCTGTGTGACTGTTGAAATTCACTTGACCAGTTACACCTTCGGGATTTATTTTGTGACTGGCAAAAGCATATATGGCAGTCACAAGGAGGAGCCATGCTCACGTTCGACACCGCCAGGAAGTGGATCGACCGCTGGGACCGCCAGCAGGAGGGCTACCTCCCCGGCCGTGAGGAGCGGTTCAGGGCGCTGATCGACGCGGTCGAGGCGGGAGTGGACCGGCCCGACCCCCTCGTGATCGATCTCGGCTGCGGCCCCGGCTCGTTGTCGGCCCGCCTGCTGCGCCGTCTTCCGTGGGCCACGGTCGTCGCGGTGGACACCGACCCCCTGCTGCTGTCGCTGGCCGAGGCGGGGTACGGCCAGACCACCGGGCTGCGCTTCGTCTCCGCCGACCTGCGCACCCCCGGCTGGAGCGAACAGCTCGGCCTCGACCGCCCGGCCGACGCCGCCGTCAGCACCACCGCACTGCACTGGCTGCCCGAGGAGCACCTCAGGGCGATGTACGCGGAGCTGGCGGGCGTCCTGCGCCCGGGCGGCCTCTTCCTCAACGGCGACCACCTCAACTCCGACGAGACGACCCCGACCCTGGCCAGGCTCGAACGCGCCGTCCACCAGAACGAGGAGCTCCGGGTCTTCGGCGACGAACGCCCAGAGGACTGGCGCCAGTGGTGGGATGCCGTGCTCTCCGACCCGGCGCTCGCCGAGGCGGGCGAGGCCCGGCGCCGCAGCGCGGCGGCCGTCGCGCACGAGGGGTCGGAGTCCGACCTCCTGTCCCAGCACGTGAACGCCCTCCGCGACGCGGGATTCGGCGAGATCGGCACGCTTTGGCAGCGCGGGAACGACCGCCTCCTGTGCGCCGTACGGTCGTGAACCGTCACGGGGCCGCCGGAGGAGCCTTCCTGGCCGAGCCGCGATAGAGGTCGGGATCGTAGCGGCGATCGCTCTCGTCCAGCTTGGTGTGCGCCGCCTCCACCAGGTCGACGCCGATGACGTCGGCCAGGCGGACGAGGTAGGCGGTCACGTCACCGAGCTCCGAGCGCACCCGAGCGAGGGTCCGCGGCTCCAGGTCCGCAGACTCGGCCGCCGTCAGCCATTGGAACTCCGCCACCAGCTCGCCCACCTCGCCCGCGAGCGCCATCGCGAGGTTCTTCGGGGTGTGAAACTGCTCCCAGTCGCGGGCGCGGGCGAACTCGCGCAGCCGTACCGCCAGCCGCTCCAACTCGTTCGTCACGTCTCGCGACCCTACTCCGGCCCGGCGGACGCCGGAGTGACCAGCGGCCGGCGGCCGGTAGCCTCTCAGTCCGCTCTCACATGGCACGCGTAGGACAAGGCTGTGAATGAAGCTGTCCCCCCGAAGGTGTTGGTCGTCGATGACGAGCCGAACATCCGCGAGTTGTTGTCGGAGGCGCTCCAGCTCAACGGCTTCGTCGTACGGACCGCGTCGAACGGGCGGCGCGCGCTTGAGACGGTGGCGCGTGAGCGGCCCGACATCATCGTGCTCGACGTGATGCTGCCCGACCTCGACGGGTACGCGATCGCCCGCAGGCTGCGCGAGAACGCCGACGGCCCGCTCGTGCTCTTCCTGACCGCCAAGGACGCGGTGGCCGACCGGATCGCCGGTCTCACCGCGGGCGGAGACGACTACGTCACGAAGCCGTTCAGCCTGGACGAGGTCGTCCTGCGGATCCGCGCCATCCTGCGCCGGACCCGGCCGCCCGAGGAACGGGCTCATGACGGGGTGCTGCGGTACGCGGACCTGGAGTTGGACGCGGAGACCCACACCGTGCGCCGCGCCGGACGGGCGATCCACCTGTCCCCGACCGAGTTCAGCCTGCTGCGCTATCTGATGATCAACGCCGAATGCGTGGTCAGCAAGGCGCAGATCCTCGACCGGGTGTGGGAGTACAAGTTCGACGGCGACAGCCGGATCGTCGAGTCCTACATCAGCTACCTGCGGCGCAAGATCGACGTGGACGGACCACCCCTGATCCACACCCTGCGCGGCGTGGGCTACCGCCTGTCGGGCCCGTCATGAGAGCGGTGGGACGTCCGTGGCCGTTGCGGCACCGGCTGCTGGCGGCCCTGCTCGGCCTGTGCGCGGCGGGTCTCACGGTCTTCGCCGCGGCCGGCGTGCTGCTGCTGGACCGGTCGCTGCTGTCACGGGTGGACTCCCAGCTCGCCGATGTCGCCGCCACCTTCGGCACGCACCCGCCGACCGGCCCGCCCCCGAGCCTGGCGGATGCCGGACCACCCATGGCACCCGCGTCGGCCGCGGACATGGAGCTGCCGACGCGCTTCCAGGTCGCCTTCTACGACTCGTCGGGGACCCTGCTCCGGGAGGTGCCGAGCGGATCTCCCGAACGTCCCGCGATCCCCACCGAGGCGATCACCAGGGTGCCGGACGGCCCGATCACCGTGCCCGGCACGACCGGGTCGGGCGGATGGCGCGTCCTGGTGGTGCGCACGCCGTACGCCGAGCGGATGGCGGTGTCGATGTCCCTGGAGTCCAACGCGTCCACGGTGCACCAGATGCTGGTCATCGAGGTGGCGGCGGGCGCGCTCGTGCTGTCGCTGCTCGGCGCGGTCGCGCTCGTGGTGGTGCGGCTGGGGCTGCGCCCGCTCACCCGGATGGAGGGCACGGCACAGGCGATCGCGGCCGGGGAGATCGACCGCAGGGTCGGCGACGCCGATCCCCGCACCGAGATCGGGCGGCTGGGCGGGGCGCTCAACGTCATGCTGGAGCGCCTGGCCCGCGCGCTGCGCGAGCGCGAGCGCTCCGAGCGGCGGCTGCGCCACTTCGTCGCGGACGCCTCGCACGAGTTGCGCACCCCGCTCACCTCCATCCGCGGGTTCGCCGAGCTGTATCACCACGGGCACGCGCCGCGCGACCCCGCCGCGGAGCGCGTCATCCGCCGCATCGAGGGCGAGGCGGCCCGGATGAGCGTGCTGGTGGAGGACATGCTGCTGCTCGCCCGTCTCGACCAGGAGCCCTCTCTGGACCAGACCGCGGTGGACCTGCACGTGCTGGCGGGGGACGTGGTCCACGCCGCCCAGGCGCGCGACCGCGAGCGGCCGATCCACCTGGCCGTCTGCGACGACCCGGTCTTCGTACTCGGCGACGAGCGCCGCCTGCACCAGATCATCACCAATCTCGTCGGCAACGCCGTGACGCACACGACGAGCGACACGCCGATGCGGGTCGAGGTCGGCCGCCGGGCCGCCGCCGGGCCTCCCCCTGACGGCGCCGTGTACGCCGGTTCCGGTCCCGCCGCCCATGCCGAGGCGGCGCTGGTCGAGGTGCGCGACGACGGGTCGGGCATCGCCCCCGAGCACCTGCCGTACGTGTTCGACCGGTTCTACCGGACCGACGCGAGCCGCTCGCGCCACCAGGGCGGCACCGGCCTGGGTCTGGCCATCGCCGCGGCGCTCGTCGAGGCGCACGGCGGCCGGATCGAGGTGACCAGCGCCGCCGGGCGCGGAACCGCCTTCCGCGTCCTGCTGCCGCTGCACATTCCCCGGGACGCGGACTGAGGACCCCTCGGGGGGCGGCCGGAAGGCGGCATCGTTCACTCTCCGTTTCGAGGCCGTTCACACACTATTCCCAGCTTTGTCCTGTCAGATGTGCTCTGACCCGGAAGGAGGGACATGCTGCAAAGATTCCGCAAGCGTGCCGTCCCCGCAGTTCAGAGCGGTGAACAGGCGAGATCCACCGGCGACGGGGACGACGACGCGGGCCACCGACTGCGCGCGCCGAGCACGCTGCACGCCTTCAACCGGTACGAGATCAAGTACCTCGTCGACACGGCGGCGGCGGCCGAGCTACGGCAGGAGATCGAGGGGAGGCTCGACCGCGACAGCCACAGCGGCGACACCGGCTACGACATCTGGAGCGTCTACTACGACACCAGACATCTGCGGTTCTACTGGGAGAAGATCGAGGGGCTGAAGTTCCGCAGGAAGCTGCGGGTGCGGCACTACGGCGACCGCCTCACCATGAACGCGGACACGCCGGTGTTCGTGGAGATCAAGCAGCGGATCAACCGCGTCACCCAGAAACGCCGGGTTCGCCTGCCGTACCGGGACGCGCTGCGGCTGTGCGACCGGCGCGAGATGGTCGCACACGATCCCTCGCAGCGGGCGTTCCTCGAAGAGGTGCTGGACCTGATCCTCCGGCTCGACCTGCGGCCGACCGCGATGACGGGCTACCGGCGCCACGCGTACGTCGGCCGGGACGCCGACGTGGGCCTGCGCGTCACCTTCGACCAGCGGATCCGCGGCCGCGACCGGGACTTCCACCTCGGCGCGGACACCGAGAACCGGCTCATCATCCCCGCCGGCAGGACCATCGTGGAGGTCAAGGCCAACGAGCGGGTGCCGTACTGGCTCACGGACCTGACCGCCAGGCGCAACCTGCAGGTGGTGCGGGTCTCCAAGTACTGCCAGAGCGTGGAGGCCTACGGGCTGGCGCCGCGCTCGATCTTCCACGTTCCCGACCACGACCTCGACCTCGACCGATCGACCGTTCTCTCGGAGGCCTGACCCCCCATGGACTTCACCTTCCAAGACCTGTCCGGCACGTTCAGCGTGGCCGACATCGCGATCGCCATGGCGCTGTCGTTCGCGCTCAGCGCGATGATCGGCTGGGTCTACCGGGCGACGCACCGCAACGTCTCCTACAGCCAGTCGTACGTGCAGACGCTGGTCATCCTCGGCATGCTGATCTCTCTGATCATGCTGGTGGTCGGCTCGAACATCGCCCGCGCCTTCGCCCTGGTCGGCGCACTGTCGGTGGTGCGCTTCCGCAACGCGATCAAGGAGACCCGCGACGTCGGGTTCATCTTCCTGGTCATGGCCATCGGCATGGCCGTCGGCACTCGTTTCTACCTGCTGGCCATCGTGGCGGCGGTGGCGATCTCACTGATCGTCATGGTCATGCACCGGTTCAACTGGTTCGCGCTGAACGTCCGGCGCCAGGTCGTCAAGGTGCAGGTGCCCTCCGACGAGGACTACACCCCCGCCATCCAGGACGTGCTGGTCCGGCACACCGACGAGTTCGAGCTGGTCAGCATGGAGTCGATCAGGGCGGGCGCGCTGACGGAGCTGATGTACACGGTCAAGATCAAGAAGGGCAGCGAGCCATCCGACGTGATCGCCGCCCTGCGCGAGCGCAACCACGGCCAGTCGGTCACCGTGCTGACCGGATACGACCAGACCGACCTGTAGGCCGCCGTGGCGCATCTCAAGCACCGGATCCCGGTCAGGCTCCGGCACAACTGGAAGCTGGTCGCGACCTGCGCGGCCTTCCTCGCGGTCTGCGCGGGCGTCTTCGGCAGCGGGACGATCCGCCCGTACGTGACGACCGTTCGGACTTCATCGGCCGAGACCGTGACGCAGAACCTGACCGGGACCAAAGAGCTGTTCGACACCTCGGTCGCGCATGAGGTGAAGATCACCTTCAGGGACGAGGCGTACCGGGACATGCTGAGCGAGTACTTCACGGACGGGGAGAAGAAGTACGTCGAGGCGGACGTGACCATCGACGGGACCACGATCCCCAGCGTCGGCATCCGGCTCAAGGGCAACTCCACGCTGTCGGGGATGACCTGGAAGGGCAAGTCCCGCATGGACCGCCGCGGCGGCCCCGGCGGCGGCAGGCTCCCGGACGGCGCGAAACTCCCGGACGGTTTCCAGCCGCCCGCGAACGGACCGGCGCCGGGCGCGCAGGCAGGGCAGCCGTCTCCCTCCTCATCTCCGTCCTCGTCTCCCTCCTCGTCTCCGTCACCGTCTATGAGCCCGAGCCAGGCCGGCGAGACGACCGGGCAGCGTCCCGGAGGCGGCATGTTCGGCATGTTCGGCGGCACGCTGAAAGCCGAGGAGCCGGAGAACCTGCCGTGGCTGATCAGCTTCGACGAGTTCGTGGAGGGGCGTCGCTACCAGGGCCACAGCCAGGTGGCCGTACGGCCCGCGGCCATGCAGTCGGCGACGCTGCTCAACGAGGCGCTGGCCATCGCGCTGGTCGACGCGGCGGACGAGCCCACGCAGCGCTCCGCCTACAGTTCCTTCACGGTCAACGGTCGCGCGTCCACGCCGCGCCTCCTCGTGGAGTACCTCGACGAGGGGTACGCCGAGGCCCTGGGCGACGGCGTGCTGTACAAGTCGCTGGCCAGCAGCACCTTCGCCTACAAGGGCGAGGACCAGACGGAGTACACCACCGACTTCAAGCAGGTCAACAAGCGCGGCGAGCGTGACCTCCAGCCGCTCATCGACCTGATCAAGTGGGTGGAGGGGTCCTCCGACGAGGAGTTCGCCTCCGGGCTGGCCGAGCGGCTGGACGTCGAGTCGTTCGGCCGCTACCTGGCGCTGCAGAACATCATGCTGAACTTCGACGACATGAGCGGCCCGGGCCGCAACTACTACATGTGGTACGACCTGGACACGAAGAAGTTCCGCGTGATCTCCTGGGACCTCAACCTGGCCTTCAGCGGCGACGCCACCGCGGGTGTGAACGACACGTTGGGGATGGGCTTCGGCGGTGGCGGCATGCGCCCCGGCGGGCAGCAACCAGGTGGACAGGGCGGGCAGCAGGGACAACCGCCGCAGGGCTTCCAACCGCCCGAGGGCTTCCAACCGCCGGCGAACGCCGACCAAGCCGGTCCGGGTGGTCCCGGTGGAGGCGGTCCGGATGGCGGCGGGGGTGGTCCCCGCATGGGACACACGCTGAAGGAGCGGTTCCTGAAGACCGCCGCGTTCAAGGCGGTCTACGAGGAGCAGTACCGTGCCCTCTACCAGAAGCTCCTCGCCGGCGGAACCGCCACCACGCTCCTCGACGGCATCGTCAACTCCTACAAGCTCAACGCCGGGGCCGACACCGCCAAGATCGAGTCGGAGGCCGCGTCCCTGCGTACGATGCTCCAGACCCGCACCGAGACCCTCCGCTCCGACAAGGCGATCAGCGGCGCCTGACGGCGGCGACCGCAACCGTCGGCCATCCCGTTGAAGTCGCCCGGATGGGTGGGTCGGCCAGGCCGTTGGCACCGACATCGCCGATCGCTCCTTCGCTCGACCGCCGGATCCCCGTCCGGCGGTCGAGCGATACGGGCGATGCGGCGACGGAAACGGCGGGCGGGACACGTTCGTCCTCGGTCACCGCTGACGCCCGCTCAGGGTCAGACGGGGCAGGTTTCGCGTTTGGCGATGAGGTCGCGGGTCTTTCTGACGGAGCTCAGGCCGAGTCGCTTCGATTCCGGGCAGAACGTGCTGGGCGCCAGGGAGTACTCGGCGTGCAAAAGGGGCTTGCCCGCCTTGATGAACAGAGTCAGCGAGGAGCACTCGTGGTACTGGGCACACTGCTCGTTCACCGCGAAGTCGAAGTCGCCGACCAACATCCCCCAGTCAGGACGCGGACAACAGCGGTCTCGAACACTACGTCTCGAAACCCGAACCCGGTCCACCGGGCGGCAGCCGGAGGGTGATCTCGAGTCGCATGCCACTCCTCGCCACAAGTCCGGCGACAGCGGCGACAACGGCGACAACGGCGACAACGACCCGCGTCGCGTGACGGCGCTGGGCAGGGCCGCAAGAGCGCCACGAGCAGGTGCTCGGCACCCACCGGACCGAGCGCCGTGGGGTGATCAACCCGTCGTATCCATCCCAGAGCACACATTCCGCCGACCCGCGTCGCCGGGCGAACTCGGCCACGAACACCGACTTGCCGACCTGGCCTCGTCGGCCACCACCGCCACGCAACCGCTGTGGGCACTCTCACGCAGAAGATCGCCGAGGGGGTCCAGCGCCCCAGAACGCTCCCACAGCTCCATTCGAGGATGGCACACTGCGCCTCACGCCCGGCGATTTGTCAAGCCGTACGCCCCCGTGCCTCAGGCCGTGCTATTCGTCAGGCAGCAGGTACCGCCAGGAGAGCACGAAGAGCACCCCCGAACTGGTCGTGAAAAGCGACCGGCCGTACTCCTGCCCAGCGGGAACCGCCTCGGTGATCGCACTCACCGCCGCCCCCTCGAGGTCCTTCTGCCAAACCGGGTCCACCGAGCCCGAAGGCTCCGGGACCCCTGCGGGCCACGGCGCCGGCTTGCCCTCCGCCGACGCGGCCCCTTCGGCGACTACTCGGACGCGGGTGGCGACGTAGTCGGTGCCCTCCGCAGCGGCCCTGGCCGCCAGGCCTTCCATCAGCTTCTTCGCGTCCGAGAGCTCCTTCGGGTAGAAGTCCGCGACCTGGTCCAGGGCCGGGGCCCGGACCTCCAGCAACTTTCCGTCCTTCCCCCGTACTCCGAGGACGGTGGTCGGCACGTCTGTCACCGCGGGCGCGCCCGGCTTCGGCTCCGCGGTCGGCGGTTGCCCGGTCAGGTAGTTCTCCAACGACGCGACCGTCTCGCTCGCCTCGGCATCGGTGAGCCTCAGCTGCTTGCTCGCGTCGGCGATCACCAGGCCGTCGCTGTACAGCACCACCCTCGGCGGACGCAGCACGTTCGTGGTCGGGGTCACGAATCCGTCTTCGGCGCCCCACAAGGCGACCGGCTTCGCCGGCCCGTCGTCAGCCGGGGTCGCCGTTGTGTCCGATTCCGTTCTTCCACAGGCCGCGGCCATGGACAGCACCGCCACGAGCAGGATCATTCGTAATCTCATGCCCCAGAAACGCAAATCCCCTCATATCGGTTCAGCCGGAGAACAACCGCCAGATAGAGGTGCGTTGACCCATGAGAGCTGGTCCACAACCAGCGAGCGACAACGAGAACGGGCGGGCCTCCATGAGACTGGAGACCCGCCCGTTCCTACGCCATTCGCCCTGGTCAGCGGATAGATCCGCTGGTCAAGTTGAGTGCCCCCTGCAAGATTCGAACTTGCGCTCCCGGCTCCGGAGGCCGGTGCTCTATCCCCTGAGCTAAGGGGGCTCAACGAGAGTTAAGGCTACCAGTTCCGGGGGACTCCTCGCGCACAACGATATGCGCCGTCTTTGCGACGATCCGGCGAAAGTCGCGCGTGAACCCCCGGGGAGGAGTTAGCTTGGCGCCCGTGAACGACGTTCTGGGCCGAGTACTCGTCGTGGACGACGACGAGGTCATCAGGCAGCTCATCGCGGTCAACCTGACCCTGGAGGGGTTCGAGGTGGAGACCGCGCACGACGGGCAGGACTGCCTCGACCGCGTCCACGAGGTCGATCCCGACATCATCACGCTGGACGTGATGATGCCGCGCCTGGACGGCTGGGAGACCGCGACCCGGTTGCGCACCGACAGGAGCACCAGCCACATCAAGGTCGTGCTCATCACGGCGCGGGCGCAGGAGGACGACAGGCGGCGGGGGCTGGGCATCGGGGTCGACGCCTATCTCACCAAGCCGTTCGACCCGGCCGAGCTGATCGACGTCGTCCGCGACCTCGCCGACGGAAGCGCCCTATCGTCGTAAGTATGAAGCTGGCGGTATGGCGCGAATCCGGACCTATCCCACGCGACCGGGCTCGGGACCTGTTTCTCGACGGTCCACCGGAGCCGGATGAGGACTTCGCCGAGGCTTTCGCCGAACTCTTCCCCGGCGTACGGATCGACGACATCGCCCCGGAGCGGATAGACGAGATCTCGAACGCGGTCTTCCGGCTCGCCCGGGAGCACGGCCTGGTCTGCTACGACCCGCAGCGCGGCCTCGTCCACAACCTCGAACCGCGCGGCGTCCATCCCCAGTTGGAGATGCACACGGGTGACGGGATGGTCGTGACGGACCCCGACCTGAGACTGATCGCCGACGTGCTGGGCACGCTCTCGCCGGAGAATCCGTTCGTCGCGCTCGTCTGTTTCGGCCAGCATTTCATCCAGGTCTCTCCCGGATACGAGCTGGAGTTCAAGGAGGGCGGGAAGATCCGCGGGACCGTGACCACCGATCTCGCCGAGGTGCGCCGCGCCTTCCTTGAGTACGCCACGGGCGACCGGGCGTTCCTCCAGCGCCACGAGTGGAAGCCCGTGTAGGCGGGCCTTCTTCGCCGGTTCACGCCACCCGATCCCGTACGGCGTCCGCGGCCTGGTCGAGGAACCCGGCCATCCGGTCGGGGGCGGCGAGCACGGTCAGGTGGCCCCGCCCGGAGATCCGGGTGAGGCTGCCGTTCCGGCAGGCCCGCAGGAAGTCGATCTCGTTCACCCGGAAGGGATCGCGGGCCCCGTTGACCAGCCACACCCGGCCCGGATAGCGCGCCAGGGACACGACGGGGTCCTCGGACGTCACCGCCTCGACCACCGAGGGGACGACCTCGCAGAACAGGCCGCCCGCCACGACGGCCTCCCCGGCGGGCCCCGGCAGGGCGCGCCGGAAGCCGGACGCGCTGATCCGGTTCGCCGGCGCGGGATACCTGGCGGCGAGCCGCCCGGCGAGCCGGTAGACGCGGGCGAAGGAGCCGCCCGGACGGGCCGTACAGCCGATGGCGACCAGGCCGGCCACCATCGACGGATGGCGGGCGGCGGTGGCGATGCCGACATAGCCGCCGAGGGACAGCCCGGCCACGAGCGCCCGCCCGCCGAGCCCGGCGATGCACTCCGCCACGACGTCGCACGCCGCGTCCATGTCGTACGGCACGCCGCTCAGGGAGCCGTGTCCCGGCAGGTCGGGCGCGGCCGACGGGCTGCGCAGCAGCGATCTCACGGGCGACCACATCGAACCGGTGACCCGGATCCCGTGGACGAGGACGACGGGAAGATCCGCCATGACCATCCTCCTGTGTCAGAACACCAGAAACGCAACGCGACGTTGCGTTGCATACGCATCAAATCACAACGCAACGGTGCGTTGCGAATGGCGATAAGGTGACCCCATGGCACCGCGCAGGAAACACGACATCCTCAACGCGACCCTGGACCTGCTCGCGGAGAAGGGCTATGAGGGCCTGACGGTCGAGGGCGTGGCCGAGCGGTCCGGGGTCAACAAGACGACCATCTACCGGTGGTGGCCGTCGAAGGCCGCCCTGCTCGGCGCGGCACTGGTCGAGGCGCGGGCGCTCGACTTCGAGGCGCCCGACACCGGCTCACTGCGCGGCGACCTCCACGCCGTGGTCGAGGCGACCGCGCGGCTGCTCACCACTCCCCCCGCGTCCGACATCGCCGTCGCCGCGCTCGGAGCCGCCGCGGGCAACCCCGAGTTGGCCGCCGCGATTCAGGGCTTCTTCGCCGACAGGTACGCCCGGGAGCTGCCCATCTTCGAGCGCGCCCGGGCCCGTGGGGAGATCGGCGACGAGCCGGATCCGATGATGATCATGGATCTGCTGGCCGGAGCCGTCTGGCTGCGCGTGGTGTTCCGCGGGTTGCCGCTCGACGAGAGCTTTACCGGCGACGCGGTCAGTGTCGTGCTCGGCGGGGTAGCAGCGGAGCCAGGCTCCCGCCGCGGCGACTGATCGCGGGCGAGGGCCCATCCATGCCACGTCGTCCATCCCACTCCATGTCGTCCATCCCACCGAGCCTGAACGCAGCGGAAACCCGAAAGGAGGGAGGGGCGACCTTCCCCACCTCACGCGGGAGGGGTGTTCGCCCCGGAATCCCGATGATCGATCGCGAGTTCAGCCCATCCCAGCTCCCGCGCGAGGCGCCGTCGCGGCGCGGGATCCGCCGCGGGCTCCTCTTCGGAGCCACCGCGCTGCTGTTCGTCACGGGTACGGGCCTGGCTGCCCCGGGCGCCCAGGCGAGCGTCCCGGGCAACCTCACCCAGCCGAGCCCGTCGCCGACCGGAGCACCCGCCGAGTCCCCGACCGAGGGCCGGGGGCCGGGCGGCCACATGATGGAGGGGCCGCTCGGCGCCGTCCACGGTGAGCTGGTCATCCCGAAGCGCGGCGGCGGCTACCAGACCGTCACCACGCAGACCGGGAAGGTGACCTCGATCAACAGGGACTCCGTCGCGCTCAAGAGCACCGACGGCTTCGCCCGCACCTACAGGATCGACGCCTCCACCCGGGTCTGCGCGGGCCGCAGGGGCCTCGACGAGGTCAAGGCCGGTGACACGGTGTGGGTGATCAGCCCCGGCAAGGAGAACAACTCGACCGCCGCCCTGCTGGTCGACCTCACCCGTCCGCAGTGGCCGGCCGGGCACGGCGGCGGCGGATCCCCGGCGCCGACGCCCTCACCGTCGTGATCGGAGGTACGGGCGGTCGCCGGAGGCGTCCTCCGGCGACCGCCCGGCCGCGGTCAGGTCGTCGAGAACGTGAACCAGTTGAGGTTGACGAAGTCGGCGGGCTGCCCGCTGCTGAACGTGAGGTAGACGGTGTGCGTTCCGGTCACACCGGAGATGTTCGCGGGGACCGTCTGCCAGCTCTGCCAGCCGCCCGTCGATCCGACCGCGAAGCTGCCGACGGGCGTGCCGGTCCGGCTGTCCAGCCGGACCTCGACGAGCCCGCTGACGCCGCCCGCCGCGCCGGAGGCGACCCTCGCCTTGAACTGGGTGGCCGCCGTGCCGCCGAACTGGACGTTGTCGTACCTCAGCCAGTCCCCGTTGCCGATGTAGGCCACGTTCTGGCCGCCGTCGGTGTCGGTCGTGGTCTCCAGCGACGTGCCGGACTGCTCCTGGTACGCCTCGGCCTCGATCCTGCCCCGCGCGTCGACGCCGCCGCCCGTGGGGGAAGCCGACGGGGACGGGGAGGGCGACGGGGACGGGGAGGGTGAGGGCGACGGTGAGGTCCCGCCCGCGCTGGTCGCCGTCGAACGGGCCGGGACATTGAGCGTCGCGCCGTCCGAGAAGGTGACCGTACGGCCGGCCGTGCCGAAGTTGTGCGCCACGTACGTCCGCGTCGAGCCGTTCACGAAGACGGCGGCGGTCGGGATGTTCGCGGTCACGGCGGTGTCGACCGTTCCCAGCCTGGCCAGGTTGTAGATCCAGTGATAGGTGTGCGCCAGGGACTCGCCCGACTCCGGCGTCAGCGTCGTGTAGCCGCCGTCCCAGTTGGCCTTGGCCGCGGCCGGGTCGGCGAGGGCGCGGAACTCCCAGACGACGTCCTTCCACTCGACCGCCGGTCCCGGGTTGTTCGCCTCCATCTCGGCGAGGTTCTGCCGCACGTCGGCCTGGTAGAGGCCGTGATAGAGCGAGCCACCCGTGATCGGCAGCATGTTGATGCCGTGGATCTCCTCGGGGTTGGCCGTCCACCAGGTGGAGTACGCGGCGCCGCTGCCCCAGATCATGCCGACCGTGTCGTGGCCGAACCCGGTGGGGAAGACCACGTTGTCCTTGTCGAACCAGTACTGCGCGATGGCCGACGTCTGGGTCGTGTACAGGTAGATGCCGAGGTCGCGCAGGGCGGTGTCACCGGTGGCCGCGCCCAGCAGGATGACGCCGTTCGCGAAGTTCATCCCTTCCGAGGAGGACTCCTCGTTGTTGCCGGCCGCGAACCCCTGGTGCCCGGAGGCCCAGCCGTTCCCTGCGTACGCGTCGAAGTTGCGCAGGAACGGGAACCGGGTGTCCGACCTGTCCCCGTTGTTGGCGTCGGAGGCGAGCAGCTTGGCCATCGGCCCCCAGCTCGCCGCCCACGCGGAGTCGTACCGCGCCACCGTGGCGGCGGCCATCAGGTAGTAGCCGTAGTGGAAGTGGTGGTCGTTCACCTCGGTGTCGCTGCCGTACGACGCGGGGTACCCGGTGAGCAGGCCCCAGGTCGCGTCGTAGCGGAACTGCTCACCGCCCGCGGTGAACCAGCTCTCCAGCTTCGCCTTGAGGAGGCCGAGCAGCTTGTCCCTGGACGCGGTGTCGCCGAGTTGCTCCGCGATCGGCACGAGCTGGGCCAGGCGGCCGAGAGCCTTGCCGGTCCAGTAGGTGTCGGTCGCCGCCTTCCACGGATCGGAGGCGTTCGCCTCCTGCCTGACGTAGCCGCCGAGCGTCGTCCGGTCATACGCGCCGAGGTCGGGCAGCGAGGGCAGCACGCCGTGGAAGGTCTGCTTCGTGGTGAACGACGTGCCCTCGCGCAGCTTCATCGTGCCGCGCGGCGAGACGTACGTGTACGGGGTCAGCGTGTCGCTCGTGGCCAGCCACTGGTGCCGGTAGAGAGCGAGGAGCGTGCCGGTCTGGGCGCCCTCCTTGGCCGTCGTGGTCGCGGTGTAGGTGGTGGTGAGCCGGGCGCTCGCCTCGTCGTACGCCCAGGACACCCTGGTCCCGGTGACGAAGCTGAAGGCGTACTTCGCGAACAGGTCGAGCGTCGAGGCGGAGGTGTCCGGCAGCGCGGCGACGGAGAAGTAGTTCTTGCCGCCGAGCGCGTCGGTCGCGACCGTGCCACTGATCGTCCAGTCCGTCCCCGACGGGGCGAAAACGCCGTAGTGGTGGCCGTTGACGGTGACGCCGAGGATGTTGCCCCGGTCGGACCAGACGTTCGGCGTGGCGACGAAGGTGACCTGCGCGTTCCCGCCGCTCGGGGTGGCGTAGACGTACGGCATGCCGTGCCCGATCGTGGCCCTGAGCGTGCGCGTGCCGTCCGACCAGTACGGCGTGACGGTCCAGTCGGACCACCCGTCCACCTTGGTGTCGGGCGAGTTCAGCCCGGTGACGCCGATCGTGAGATCACGAGCGTGCGGGTACTCGTACATCCGTCCGTCCCCGCTGATCAGCGGTGTGGTCGGGTAGCTCACCTCCAGCCCTCCGGCGACCGCGTGGAAGGCGAGCGGATGGCCGTACATGTTCTCGGAGTAGGGGTTTCCGGCGTACCGCTGGAAGGCGAGGGACGACCACCAGTCGTTCGTGGGGACCTTGCCGGTGACGTTCCCGGTCACCTTGGGTGTGACGGGAGCGCCGTCCGAGTTGGCCGGACCGCTCGCCCCGGCGGGCAGGTCGGTGGTGTAGCTGCCCGCTCCGACGGTCACCGTCGCCGCGTGGGCGGGGAGGGCCGGGGCGGTCAGCGCGAGTGCGGTCAGGAGGACCAGGCAGGCTCTCGCCGACATCATCGATCTCATGGAGCGACCTCCGCGAAGTGGGGGGTTCAGGCGGAATCGGGCTGGAAGCGCTCTCAGCGCCGCTGACGCTAGATCCGTGTCAACCGCATGTCAACGAAAAGAGAATGTTTCTCGAAGATCATGAGAGCGCTCTCTTCCATGGGGTGGTCGAGAGTACGGGGACCGTAGGGCGCCCCGCCTGTCCAGCGGGCGCGTACGGCACCGGGCGCGCACGGGACGAAAGGCCTGGGGCGCGGAGGGAGCGCGGCGCGACACTCCATACCTTCTCCCACCTGGCGATTCGTGCCGTGGGAGCGCTCTCACGCATTTCGGGGACGTGAACAGATAACGGGGATCGTTACTGATCCAACCCTTGACGCTGCGAAACGTGAGACTGAATCTTGTCGGAGAGCGCTCTCTTCATGATCATTGATTCAGGACCCGAGGAGGGTTCATGGGCATCCCCCGCACGGGCCGCCGGATCACCCGGCTGCTCGCCCCCATGGTCGCCGCCACGCTGCTGACCCTCACCGCGTGCGGTGGAGGCGGCGGCTCCTCCCCCGCGAGCGGAGACTCGGCCGCGCCGGCCGAGAAGATCAAGCTGACCGTCGGCCTGTTCGGCGACTTCGGTTTCAAGCCGCTGTACGAGGAGTTCAGGAAGACGCACCCGAACATCGAGATCGAGGAGCGCCAGGCGGCCTACGCCGACCACCACACCAACCTCGCCGCGCACCTCGCCACCGGCGCGGGCGCCGCCGACGTCGAGGGCATCGAGGTCGGGTTCATCAGCCAGTTCACCGCGCAGCCCGACCGGTTCCAGGACCTCAAGCAGTACGGGCTCGACAAGCGCCAGGGCGACTACCTCGAATGGAAGTGGCAGCAGGGCGTCGGAGCGAACGGCGCCGTGGTGGGCCTCGGCACCGACGTCGGCGGCCTGGCCATGTGCTACCGCACCGACCTGTTCAAGAAGGCCGGCCTGCCGACCAAGCGCGACGAGGTGTCGGCGCTGTGGCCCACCTGGGACCAGTACATCGAGATCGGCAAGAAGTTCGGCGCCGCCGCCGGCAAGGGCACGAAGTTCTTCGACAGCCCCGGCGAGATCATGCGCGCGATGATCGCGCAGGCCCCGGTCGGCGTGTACGACGCGCAGGACAACGTCGTCGTCGCCAGCAACCCGGACGTGAAGAAGGCCTGGGACCTGTCGGTCCGGATGATCCAGGACGACCTGTCCGCCAAGATCGGCGCGTGGACGCCCGAGTGGAACACCGGGTTCGCCAAGGGCTCCTTCGCCACGATCATCTGCCCGGCCTGGATGACGGCGTACATCCAGGACCAGGCCAAGAACGCGGCCGGCAAGTGGGACATCGCCACCGTCCCCGGCGGCGCGGGCAACGCCGGCGGCACGCACCTCACGGTGCCCAAGCAGAGCAAGCACCCCAAGGAGGCGGCGGAGCTGGTCGACTTCCTGACCTCGGCCGACAGCCAGGCCGCGGTCTTCAAGGCGATCGGCAACTTCCCCTCGATCCCGGCGCTGTACGACCAGCCGGACATCCAGAACTTCACCAAGGACTTCTTCAACGGCGCCCCCGTCGGCAAGATCTACTCCGACGCCGCCAAGAACCTCAAGCCGCAGCACCTCGGCCCCAAGGAGGGCGACGTGCGCACGGCGATCGGCAACGGCCTCGGCCGGGTCGAGCAGGGGCAGCAGACCCCCGAGCAGGCGTGGGCCCAGGTCCTCAAGGACGTCGAGAACATCAAGTAGCCAGGCGCCCGGGTGGGCCCCGGCCCTTGGGGCCCACCGAACGACCGGAACGTCCGGAACAACCGGAACGAAAGGAGTCCCGATGCCCGTCGCCCATCGGGCGCCGACCCCCGAGACACCGCCGCGACCGCGGCCGGACAGGAGCCGTGCGGGAGCGGCGACCTCGCCGTGGCGCCATCGGCTGGACCGGAAGGTCTCCCCCTACGCCTACGTCGCGCCGTTCTTCCTGCTCTTCGCCGCGTTCGGCCTCTTCCCGCTGATCTACACGGCGTGGGTCTCGCTGCACGACTGGAACCTGCTGAGCAGCGCCAACCCGTTCATCGGCCTGGACAACTACCGGGAGCTGTTCGCCGACGGCTACTTCTGGAACGCGGCGTTCAACACGCTGTCGATCGGCGTCCTGTCGGCGGCGCCCCAGCTGGTGCTGGCGCTGGTGCTGGCCCACCTGCTGAACCGGCCGCTCCGGGCGCAGACGCTGTTCCGCATCACGCTGCTGCTGCCGAACGTCACCAGCGTCGTCGCGGTCGTGGTGATCTTCAGCCAGCTCTTCGGCCGTGACTTCGGCCTGGTCAACGCGTTCCTGGACCTCGTCGGCATCGACCGGGTGTACTGGCAGGCGCACGTGGCGTCCTCCCACGTCGCCATCGCCACCATGATCATGTGGCGGTGGACCGGGTACAACGCGCTCATCTACCTGGCCGCGATGCAGGCCGTACCACGGGAGATATACGAGGCGGCGACCATCGACGGCGCCTCGGCGGCCAGGCAGCTCTGGGGCATCACGATCCCGATGATCCGCCCGACCATCATCTTCACGGTCATCGTCACCACGATCGGCTCCATGCAGATCATCGCCGAGCCGCTGCTGTTCGGCGCCCAGGTGAGCAACGGCGCGTCCACCACGGGCGGCACCGACAGGCAGTTCCAGACCCTCGCGCTCTACCTGTACGAGAAGGGCTTCCGGAGCTTCGAGTTCGGCTACGCCTCGGCCGCCGCGTGGGTGATGTTCCTGCTCGTCGTGGTCGTCGTCGGATTCAACTACCTGGTGGTACGCAGGATGCGCGGAGGACTCGATGTCTAGCGGCTGGTTTCGCAGGAACCCGCTCACCTATCTCACCCTGCTGGCGGTGGCGTTCTTCTCCGCCTTCCCCGTCTACTGGAGCGTGATCGTCGCCTCGCACGACAACGCGGCGATGGCCGAGATGCCGCCTCCGCTGCTGCCGGGCGGCAACTTCCTCGCGAACGTGTCGCGGGTCTTCGACACCACGCCGTTCGCGCTGGCGCTGGTCAACTCGTTCGTGGTGGCGGGCACGATCACCGTCTCGGTGACGTTCTTCTCCACGCTGGCCGGCTTCGCGTTCGCCAAGCTGCGCTTCCGGGGGCGGAACGCGCTGCTGCTGCTGACCGTGGTGACCATGATGGTCCCGACGCAGCTTGGCATCATCCCGCTCTACATGCTGATGATCAAGCTGGAGTGGACCGGGAAGCTGTACGCCGTGATCGTGCCCGCGCTGGTCAACGCGTTCGGCGTGTTCTTCATGACGCAGTACCTCAGCCGGGCGCTCCCCACCGAGTTGCTCGAAGCCGGGCGGATCGACGGCTGCGGCACGTGGCGGCTGTTCCGGCACGTCGTCGTCCCGGCGGCGCGGCCCGCCGCGGCCGTGCTCGGGATGCTGACCTTCATGACGGCCTGGAACGACTACTTCTGGCCGCTGGTCGTCCTCACCCCGGACGACCCGACGGTTCAGGTCGCGCTGTCCCAACTCGCCAGCGGGTACGTCCGCGACTTCACGCTCGGGCTGACCGGGACGGCGGTGGCGACGCTGCCGCTCGTACTCGTCTTCGTCCTTCTCGGCAAGCAGATCATCGGAGGAATCATGCAGGGAGCTGTCAAAGGATGAGCGCCACGACCACCGCGTCCCGGGGGCAGGACGGGGACGTCGAGCCGGACGGACGCCACGGGCGACGGCTGGCCTTCCCCGACGGCTTCGTCTGGGGTGCCGCGACCGCCGCGTACCAGATCGAAGGGGCCGCCGCCGAGGACGGCAGGGGGCCCTCCATCTGGGACTGCTTCTCCCGCGTGCCGGGCAAGGTGGCCGACGGCCACACCGGGGACGTCGCCTGCGACCACTACCACCGCTACGAGGAGGACGTCCGGCTCATGGCCGGGCTCGGCCTGGCGGCCTACCGGTTCTCCGTCGCCTGGCCGCGGGTGTGCCCCACCGGTTCCGGCCCGGTCAACGCGCGGGGGCTGGACTTCTACGACCGGCTCACGGACGAGCTCCTCGCGCACGGCATCGTGCCCTACCCGACGCTCTACCACTGGGACCTGCCCCAGGCGCTCGAGGACGCCGGCGGCTGGACGTCCAGGGACGTCGCGTACCGGTTCGCCGACTACGCGGCAGCCGTACACGATCGGCTCGGTGACCGGATCCGGACCTGGACGACGCTGAACGAGCCGTGGGTGGCGGCCTTCCTCGGCTACTGCTCGGGCGTGCACGCGCCGGGACGGGAGGATCCGGCCGCCGCGTTCCGTGCCGCGCACCACCTGCTGCTCGGGCACGGGCTGGCCGCCTCGGCACTCCGTACGGCCGGCGCGGCCGAGATCGCGCTGACCCTCAACCTGGCGCCGGTGATCGGCCCGGACGATGCCGTGGCGGCCGTGACCAGGGTGGACGGGCTGCTCAACCGGCAGTTCCTCGACCCCGCGCTGCGCGGGCACTACCCGCGCGACGTGCTGGACATCGCCGAGAGGCACGGCGGACTCGGCCACATCCGCGACGGCGACCTGGAGATCATCCACCAGCCGGTGGAACTTCTCGGGATCAACTACTACAACCCGTCCTTCGTCTCCTCCGCCCCCGGAGAGCCGGCGAACCCGGCGTTCCCCGGCAGCGAGGGCATCCGGTTCGATCCGCCGGCCGGGCCGACGACCGCGATGGACTGGCCCATCGACCCGGCCGGTCTGGAGTCGCTCCTGCTGCGGCTGTCGCGCGACTATCCCGAGGTGGGCCTGCTGGTCACCGAGAACGGCGCCGCCTTCGACGACGTCGTCCGGGACGGGCGGGTCGCCGACGCCGAGCGGGTCGGCTATCTGGACGCGCACCTGCGTGCCGCGCACGCGGCGATATCCGCCGGTGCGGACCTGCGGGGTTATCTCGTATGGTCACTGCTGGACAACTTCGAGTGGGCCTACGGCTACCACAAGAGGTTCGGCATCGTGTACGTCGACTTCGCGACCCAGCGGCGCATTCCCAAGGAGAGCGCGCTCTGGTATCGCGAGGTCATCAGCCGCAACGGGCTCTCCTACGGTTCTCAGGGGGACGAATGAAACGACCCACGCTGGAGGCGGTCGCCGCGCGTGCGGGGGTGTCGCGCGCGACCGTCTCCCGGGTCGTGAACGGCCAGGCGACGGTGACGCCGCAGATCAGAGAGGCCGTGATGCGCGCGGTCGACGAGCTGGGATACGTGCCCAACTCGGCCGCGCGCAGCCTGGTCACGCAGCGGACCGACTCGATCGCCCTCGTCGTGTCCGAGCCGCCGACCAGGGTCTTCTCGGAGGACCCGATGTTCTCCACGGTCATCAGGTCGGCCAGCCTGGAGCTGGAGGCCGCCGACCGGCAGGTGGTGCTGATGCTGGCGGGCTCGCCCAAGAGCCACGCGAGGATCGAACGCTACATCGCCGGCGGCCACGTGGACGGCGTCATGCTGATCTCGATGCACGGCGCCGACCCGCTCCCCGCCGCGATCACCCGCATGTCCGTGCCGATCGTCTCGTACGGCAGGCCCGCCGTTCCCGTGCCCCTGCCGTACGTGGACAACGACAACGTGGGCGGCGCCGAGAAGGCCGTACGGCACCTGCTGGACAGGGGACGGCGCCGCATCGCGACGATCGCCGGGCCGCAGGACATGATCGGCGGCCAGGACCGGCTGGCCGGATACCGCAACATGCTGCGCGAATCCGACCGCCGCTCGATCGTCGCCGTCGGCGACTTCACCCGCGAGTCAGGCGCGGTGGCCATGCGCCAGCTCCTGCGGGACGACCCGGACCTCGACGCCGTCTTCGTGGCCAACGACCTGATGGCCGTCGGCGCGCTGCAGTCGCTGCGGCAGGCGGGCAGACGGGTTCCCGACGACGTGGCCGTGGTCGGCTTCGACGACATCGAGGCGGCCAAGTTCACCGAGCCCCCGCTCACCACGATCAGGCACCCGTTCACCGAACAGGCGGCGGCGATGGTCAAACTCCTGCTCGGCCTGTTCGAGGGCGGCCCGGCCGACCCGGTGATCCTCCCCACCGAACTGGTCGTCCGCGAGTCGGCTTAGGTCGCGGTCCGCCCGCACCAGGCCCCCCGTACTAGGGCGAATGCCCCCGAACCGGGGGGCCGCGCCTCTATACTCGCCGGATGCTGAAACGGCTTCCGCTGGCAGTGATCATGGTCGCGCTGGCGGGATGCGCCTCGCTCCAACCGGCGGAGCCGACGGGACACCGGAACACGCCGCACGGTACGGCCGACGCCTGGTCGCGGCCGACCGCGACCGCCACCCGGGCGCGGCCGACGGCCACCGCCGTGAGCCCCCGCTGGAGTGTGGTCGGCAACAGCGGCTCGGGCGGTTCCCTGGTCGACGTCGTGGCGACCACCGCGCACGACGCCTGGGCGGTCGGCTACCACATCGAGGTGGACCCGTCCATCATGCGCTGGAGCGGCGGCCGGTGGCGCGACGTGCGAGCGCCGGAGGGCGCGAAGCCCGCCGCCGCGGTGGTCGCCACGTCCCCGGGCGAGGTGTGGGTGTTCGACCACACCGCGCACGCGTGGCGGTGGAACGGCACCGGCTGGACGAGCATGGGCGGGCAGGACGGGCGCTGGGTGAGTTCGGCCACCGCGTCAGGACCCGACGACGTGTGGGTGGCCGGCTCGACCACGTCCGAGCCGCGGCGCGCCTTCGTGGGCAGGTGGTCCGGCGGCCGCTGGTCCGAGTCCGAGCTGCCCGCGGGCGTCTCGACGATCTACGGGATCAGCGCGACCTCGCCCGACGACGTGTGGGCGATCACCCAGGCCGCCGTCCTGCACTGGGACGGCCGCGCCTGGACCGCGTTGACCATGGGCGACCCCGGGTTCCCGGCGCTGGGCGTGCCGGGCCCGCCCTGGCCGGGCGACGGCACGCCGCCCCTTTCGCTGCGGGACGTGGACGCGGTGTCCCCGAACGAGGTCTGGGCGGTCGGGACGGTCACGACCGGGACGGGGGCGGCGGAACCCGTGGCGCTGCGCTTCGACGGCGACCGCTGGACCGCCCTGGACGTCCCCGCCCACCCGGACCACGCCGGCAGGACCATCCCGGCCGCGTTCAGCGCCGTCACCGCCGACGGGCGGGGCGGTTTCTGGGCCGCCGCCGTCCATCCGGTGTCGATCCTGCACTACGCGCGCGACGGCGGCTGGACGGACGAGGGGATTTCACCCAAACCGGGGGCCGACCCCATCGCGACGGCCCTCGCCCGGGTGCCCGGCGGCGATCGTGTGTTCGCCGTGGGTGGTAACCCCGGCTACGACGAGGACGGCTCCGGCTGGATCTGGGCGCGCTCTCCCTGAGGCGACCGGGGCCGGGCTACGCGAGCGCCCCCGGGATGCGTCCGAGGACGTCGAAGGGCGCCAGGCCGTACGCGTAGAAGTCGACCGCCTCGGCACCCGCGGCCCTGGCGGCGCGGACCTTGGCCGCGAGCCGATCCTCGGAGTCGGTGTCGGGCGAACCCGGCCGCAGTACGGCGCGCAGTTCCCGGTCCTTGCCCACCGACCGCTGGTAGGCGGCGACGTCGTCGGCCACCCGGGCGGCGTCCCTGGCGTACGCGAGAACCGCGAACGACGGCACGATGTCCCCGAGCGCGACCAGGTCCACCCCGAGCTGCCAGGCGTCGTGGGCGGCGAGACCCGCGGGCGGGAGGCCGTCGGCATACCCCTTGCAGGCGCCGGTCGCGTCCATGAAGGTCAGCCGCGCTCCTTCCGCGCTCACCGCCTCCGACACCTCGGCGACGAGGGACGTCACGGTCTCCGAGCGCGCCCGTGCGTACGCGACGACCTCCGGACCGGCGTAGGCGGTCAGCGCGGCGCGCGTCACCTCGCCCTGGGCGGGCGGGTCGCCGTCCAGGACACCTCCGACGATGCGGGCGCACTCCTCACGGGCGACCTCGGCGTTCACTCCGAGGTCCGTGGCGCGGCGCATGCACTGGTCGCAGAAGCACAGACCGAACAGGAACGCGTCCATCGGCCCGAGCGCCACGAAGCACCGCTCATGGTGATAACCGTGGCCGAACGTGCCGAAGTGCAGCGCCTCCGCGACCACGCTGTCCACTCCCTGCCGGGCGGCGGCGCGGCCGAGCGCCACCGCGTACGCGCGGACGTCGGGGTGCGCCGGACAGAGATCGGCGGGGGATCCTCGATCGCCGAAGCAGTTCTGCACGGTGACGTCGGGGAAGGCCAGCCCGAGCGTCGTGTTGTGCAGGAAGACCGTCCAGGCGTGCATCTTCAACCCGCGCTCGGTGCAGGCGCGGCGCAACTCGGCGAGCGGCCGTTCGTCCGCGCCCTCCTGCACCGGGGGGACCAGCCGCAGCCCGGCGAAGATGTCCTCGGGCGGCGGGAAGTGCACACCGTCGCGTCTGAGCGTCACCCGGGAGGCGCCGTGCGGGGTGACGTCCCGGGCCCGGTGGTAGGCGGCGGCGATCGTCACCCCTTTCGCGCCGTATCCGGAGACCCGGTCGAGGACCTTGTCCATCCCCTCGCCGCGCAGGTCCTCGACGAAGACGTAAAGCGAGCTGTCCACGTCAGCGGCCCTTGTACGCCACGAAGTCGATCTCGACCAGGATGTCCTTCAGGTCGGAGCCGACCGTCGTACGCACCGGATAGGGCGGGTTGAAATACGACTTGTAGACCTCGTTGTACGCGGCGAAATCCTCCTTGAGGTTCTGCAGATGGACGGTGGCCTTGACGACGTCGTCGAAGGTCAGCCCCTCCGCCGCGAGCACGGCTCCGAGGTTGCGCATGGTCCGGTGCGTCTGGGCGGCCACGTCCGCGCCCACGACCTCTCCGGTCTCCGGGTCGAGGGGGCCCATACCGGAGGTGTAGAGGAAATCACCGACGACGAGCCCCTGCGAGTACGCCCCGACCGGCGGTGCGCCCTCAGATGTACGGATCTCCCGCTTCATGTCTCACAACTCCTGGAAGTCCCTAGAAATATGTTTTGATCAAATCAATCACGACATAGTCATCATCAACCACCGGAATCACCCGCCACTTGTCGAACGCGGTGCAGGGATGGGACACGCCGAACGACACCAGGTCGCCCGGCCGCACCCCCTCCTCCCCCGGCGGGAAGCGCAGGTAGGTGTGCTGGTCCTGGACCTTGACGACCCTGGCCCGGTCCAGCCACCCGGGTGTCCGGCCGCCGACCGTCCGCACCATCGGCAGGTCGATGTCGTACGGGACGTCGCGCTTGCCCATCCCGACCAGCGCGAGACCGGGCTCGGGCACCGACAGCACCTGCGCCCACGCCTCGAGTGCGGGGAGCAACTCGCCCTCGATCCGGTTGTACGGCGTGACCTCGCGGTAGAAGCCGTCGTCGTGGGCCACGTAGGCGCCGCTCCGCAGGAGCACGAGCGCGCCCGCGGACCGCGGCCGGCCCGGCTCCGCACGCGGATGGGCCAGGGGCGCCAGCTCCTCGGCGACCAGGTCGAACCAGGCGCTCCCGCCCGCCGAGACGACGAGCCGCCCGTCGACGTACGGGGAGACGGCCTCGGCCGCCGCACGGAGTTCGCGGAGCGTGTCCCGCACCTCGGCCGGCCCCGACCGGGTGCCCTCGTAGCACGCCACGCCCGCCAGCTCCACACCCGGAGATCTCCGTACGGCCTCGGCGACCTCCAGCAGCTCGGTGAGGCTCCGGCAACCGGTGCGCCCGTCCATGTGTCCCAGCTCGACGAGGACCCGGAACGGCACGGCGCCGGCCGCGTCGGAGAGGATCCGCACCCCCTCCACGGAGTCGGCGTAGCAGAGGAACTCCAGCCCCCGCTCCACCTCGTACGCCAGCCGGCGCAGCGCGGCGGAGTCGACGATCTCGTTCGCCAGGAGCACTCGGGGCACGCCGAGGCCGCGGTAGACCAGCGCCTGCCCTGGCGTCGCCGCGCTCAGCCCCCACGCGCCGGCGTCGAGCTGGGCCTTGAAGATCGCGGGCGCCATGGTGGTCTTGCCGTGCGGGGCGAACGCGAGCCCGTGACTCCGGGTGAACGCGGCGAGCGTGGCGATGTTGTGGTCGAGCGCGGACCGCTTCACGACCAGCAGCGGCCAGGTGAAGCTCCCGTCGAAAAGGGAGTGCCGCGCCGCGACGAAATCGCGCCCGCTGACCGGTTCCCCGGTGTGCAGGAACCCGCGCGTGCTCCAGTCGATCAGCACGTCCTGAGCGGCTTCGGGCGCGGCGCCGGGAACACCGAGGCCATCCGCGATGTGCACGCCGCCGCCCCCCTTGCCCCGGTATAGACCACCTGGGTGGATCGTACTGGACCGAGACCCCCGTCAGGAGGGTCGCAGTGCCCGGCCCGGGGTGGCCCCGGTCGGCTCGCCTCCCGCGAGCACCGGGACACCGGAGACCAGCACGTCGTCGATCCCGACCGCGAGGGAACGCGGGTTCTCGTACGTGGCGGTGTCGGCCACCCGCAGCGGGTCGACGACGATCAGGTCCGCGACCTGGCCGCGGCGCAGGAGGCCGCGCTCCGGCAGGCGGAAGCGGCGGGCGGGGTGCGACGCGAGATGGACGGCGGCCTGCTCCCAGGTGAGATCGCCCAGTTCCCTGACGTGCCTGCCCAGATAGCGGGCGAACGCGCCGAACCCCCGGGGATGCGGATGACCGCCCACGTAGATGCCGTCGGAGCCCCCGGTGTGGCCGGGATCGCGCAGGATCGCGCGGACCGACTCCTCGCCTTCCGGTCCCTCGTCGGGCCGGGCCGCCACGCATCCCGCTTCCAGCCGCGTCTCGATCAGGAGCGTACGGCAGAACTCGGCGGGATCCGTGCCGTGCCGCGTGGCGGCGTCGGGCAGGGTCAGGCCCTCCGCCCACTCGAACCCCGGCGCGTGGGACAGCGTGATCCGCTCCCACAGCCCGGCGAATCCCTCCCACTCCCGCGCCAGCCGCTCGGGCTCGGCACGGAGTACGGAGATCGCCCGGTCCGGGTCGGCCGCGGGCACCCACGGCGGAAGCAACACCATCGCGAGGATCGTGCTGCCCCGAAGGTAGGGGTAGGTGTCGAAGCTCAGGTCGACGTCCCGCCGCCGGGCGTCGTCGAGCAGCGGGAGCAGCGTCCGCGCAGGTCCGTGATAGTGCGAGATGTGCACGGGGGCACCCGAGCGGACGCCGATCTCAGTCGCCTCGGCCATGCCCGTCACCGCCGCCGCGCCGTACCCCCTCATGTGGGTCACGTACGGCAGTCCGCCCAGCGGTTCGCAGAGACACGCCAGCTCGGCCGCGTCGGCGTACCGTCCCGGGGCGTACTCCAGGCCCGACGACAGGCCCACGGCGCCCTCGGACAGTCCCCGCTCGACGCGTTCCCTCATGACGCGCAGCTCGCCCGCGTCGGCACGCCGTTCCGCCGCTCCCATGACGTCGAACCGGATGGTGCCGTGCGGCAGGAGGTAGGCGGTGTTCAACGCGGTGGCGCGGTCGTAGGCCGCGAGCAGCTCGGAGACGCCCGTCGGCCCGTCGATGCCGGGAAGCTCGCCGTTGACCGCCGCGAAGTAGCGGCTGGCGTAGTCGAATCCGGCCCGGGTCGTGGTCGGCGCGAACGACAGACCGTCCTGGCCGAGCACGAACGTGGTCACTCCCTGGCGTAGCGCCGCGAGCTGGATCTCCGGCTCGAACACGGCCGCGTCGCCGTGGGCATGGCAGTCGATCAGGCCGGGAAGCACGTACCTGCCCGACGCGTCGATGACCGTGGCGGCACCGATCTCGCCGGGCGTCCCCGGCACCTCGTCCCGCGCGGCCGGCCCGAGATCTCCCAGGATCGCGACGCGCCCGTCCACGATGCCGACGTCGGCCCGGAACGGGGGCGCCCCTGTGCCGTCGACCACCCAGCCGCCCCGGACCACCACGTCAAGATTCACACGCCCGATTCAATCACTTTCCCAAGAAACCAGCCGTTATCGCCGATATCGGCACCTGCGACGGGAAGCAGCTATCCCCGGAATCGGGACGGGGGACCCGGACACTCGGCGTCCTTCTGGACCGGGTGGCGACGGAGCACGTCACGGGCGCGTTCCCTGGCCAGGTTCCAGCCGTTCCAGGGGTCGGGCCGTTCCAGGCCGTTCGCGACGACCACGTCTCGCAGCACGCAACTTCTGACCGGCTCGGGCAGCCGGTCCAGGGCGGGTACGGCCTCGGCGCTGAGCCCGGCCAGATAGTCGTGGTCCAGCCGGTTCACCCCGCGTACGGAAAGCTGGGTCTCGGCCACCCGCGCCTCCGGGTTCCACACGGCGAAGGCCAGCAGCGAAAGACCCGTGACCAGCACCAGCGTCCGGGAGAACCACGTCGTCCCGCGGCGCGCCAGCCGTACCGCGCCCGCCACGAGAACGAGAACGAACACCGCGGCCAGCCACCAGAGCGTGGCCTCGACGATGCCACGCAGCCGGGACAGGCCGTACGCCCCGGTGTACAGGTCCAGGCGGTGCAGTGCCGAGGCGAGGATGACCAGCGTGAACGCGCACAGAGGTCCGAGCAGCCCCGCGAGGAGCCAGCGGTCGGCCGCCCCCCTGAGCTGGAGGAGGACGACGGCGGCACCGACGACGCCCAGCACGAAGACGCTCACCGTGACCAGCTCGAAGAAGCCCGACCGCGCGTACTCGGCATAGGTCAGCCCGGCCGTCGAGAGAACCCGGCGGCTCCCTCCGAACAGCACGGTGATCTGCACCGTGACGAACGACGCGAACAGCAGGTCGAGCCCGGCCAGCGGGACCACCCACACCATGCGGCTGACCGGGGCCCGCAGGTTGGGCGGCTCGGGCTCGACGACGGGCCGCAGGCCGACCAGGACGGACGCGACCACGAGCAGGCCGAACACCCCGAAGAGGAACGTCCGGTACGGCAGCTCCGCCGTCCATCCGGGTGCCTGGAGCAGGTCCCGCGCGAAGGCCGAGAAGACCGCGTCGGCCGAGCTGAACAGCAGCCCGAACACCCCGAGAAGCACCACCGTGATGCCGGCGCTCCCCAGGGCGGGGAGCAGCCACCTGCCTTTGAACAACCGTTTCGTCGGCGCGGAGATGAACCAGGGCAGAGGCGGCAGGGCGAGGACGACGGACAAGCCGCCCCTGATCACTCCGAGCCAGCCCGTACCGGCGCCGGACACTCCGAGAGCGGCGATTCCGAACGCCGCCAGCAGCAACGGCGTCACCAGCCAGTCGGCGTCCCGGAAGATCGCCACCGACACGAGAGCGTAGGCGAGGAGGGCCAGCCCCACCGTCCAGGGGGTGATCCGCCGCCACCCGACCGACAGCAGCACGATCAGCGCGGCGACGCCCATGGCCGCCGCCGTCAGCGCGACCCCCAACCCCACCGACGCGTACGGCATGGCGATCGCGGCGACCAGACCGCCCATCGCCGCCGCCGGCAACATCCATCGCGGGGCCTCCGGCAGGTCGGGCCGGGGGAACAACGACGGAGGCACGTACGCGGGCGGAGCGGGCGGCCCCTGGGGGGCCGAGGGCACGGGCGGTGGCGCCGCGGGATCCGGTACCGGCGAAACCGGCCCTGACGATGCGGCTACCGAAGGAACCGGATCGGAAGGAACCGGCTCCGAGGAGTCCGAAGGCGAGGGCGCCGGCGACGGAATCGGCGGCTCCGGCTCCGAAGCCGCTGAAGCGGCGGCCATCCCCGGTGACGGCACTACCGGCTCCCCCGCCTCTGCCGAGGGTGAGACTCGCTCAGACGATGCGGCGGGCGCGGTTTCGGCGGGCACGGGCACGGGCGTGGGCGCAGAAGGCGCAGCCGGCGTCGCTTCCGACGCTCCTTCGGGTTCCGGCGTCGAATCCGCCGCCGCCCTGACGGGAGGAACCACCGACGGCGTCCGCGGCGGAAGGTCCGAACGCACCGCCCCGGACGGCTCCGGCGCGGACGCTCCGGCCGCTTTCCGTACGACCGCGCGGCCGGGCAGGTGGATGACCATGTGGCAGCCGGGGCGGTCGGCGATGCGGATCAGGCCGCCGTGCAGTTCGACGATCTCCTTGGCGATGGCCAGCCCGAGCCCCGCGCCGCCCGCGTCGGCGGCCCGGCCCGCGTCCAGCCGGGAGAAGCGCTCGAAGACCCGCGCGCGCTCGGACGGCGGGATGCCGGGGCCGCCGTCGACGACCGCGATCTCGACGTCGGCCCCCGACACCCGCGCCGACAGCCGTACCGTCCCGCCGGGCGGGCTGTGCCGTACGGCGTTGTCGAGCAGGTTGGCCAGCACCTGGGCCAGGAGGCCGGGGTCGGCGACCAGCGCCGTACCCGGCCGCACCCTGCTCTCGACCGTGACGTCGTCACGAGCCAGCGCGGCCTCGCCCGCGGCCTGGCGGCACATCGACACCATGTCGAGCGTCTCGGCCTCGATCAACCGGGCGCCGGAGTCGAGCCGCGACAGGTCGAGAAGCTGGGCGACCAGGCGGCCCAGCCGCTGCGTCTGGGCCAGAGCGGTGCCCAGCGTGTCGACGTCGGGCGTCGACACGCCGTCCACGACGTTCTCCAGTACGGCCTGCAGTCCGGTGATCGGGGTGCGCAGTTCGTGGCTCACGTTGGCGACGAGCTCACGCCGTTGCCGGTCCACCTCGCCCAGGTCCGCGGCCATCGCGTTGAACGCCCGGGCGAGCTCGCCCACCTCGTCCCTGGACGTGGCCGAGACGCGCATGCCGTACCGGCCCTTGGCGATCGTCTGCGCGGCGGCGGCCATCTCGCGGAGCGGCTTGGTCATCCCCCGGGCGAGCAACTGGACCATGATCAGCGCGAGCACGACCGCGATGGCGATCCGGATGTTCCGCGTCAACCCGGAGTTGATGCCGACCTCGTTCACCACGAAGGCCGCGACCACGGCGAGCACGATCACGATGCCGAGCTTGACCTTGATCCGGCCGAGGAAGTCGAGGGGCCTCATGATCGGACCAGCGCGTACCCGACGCCGTGGACCGTGCGGACCACCTGGGAGCCGAGTTTGCGGCGCAGGGCCCGGACATGGCTGTCCACGGTCCGCGTGGCGGCGGCCTCCGAGAAGCCCCAGATGTCCGACAGAAGCCGCTCCCGCTCGAATACCTGGCCGGGGCGTTCCGCGAGCCTTCTGAGCAGGTCGAACTCGGTCCTGGTGAGCTGCGCCTCGGTCCCGCGCACGAACACCCGCCGCTCTGCCGTGTTGATCTCCACCTCGCCCACCCGGATCACCGCGTCCTCGTGCGCGAGAGCCGCGGCCCGCTCCACCCGGCGGAGCAGCGCGTGGATCCGCGCGACCAGCTCCCGCATGCTGAACGGCTTGGCGATGTAGTCGTCCGCGCCGACGCCGAGGCCGACCAGGACGTCGGTCTCCTCGCCGAGCGCGGTCAGCATGAGGACGGGGACCGGCCGCGCCGCCTGGATGCGACGGCACACCTCGAGGCCGTCCACGCCGGGGAGCAGGCGGTCGAGGACCACCACGTCCGGCTCGGCCTTGGCGTACGCGATCAGGGCGGCCTCACCGTCGTGGACGACGCGCACGTCGAAACCCTCGGCGACCAGCCGGTTCCGTACGGCTGTCGCGATCGTCTCGTCGTCCTCGACCACGAGGACCCGCCGATGTTGTGGAGAAGCCATGTCGGCAGCCTAGAACCGCCGTGTGCAGAGAGATCGTGTTCACATGTGCAGATCCGGTGCAGTACCCCCGTAGTACCTTGAGCTGGTGATTGACCGATATCTCCGGCGGCTGGGGTTGAGCGAGGGGCCACCCAGCGTCGAGGCCCTCTTCCGGCTGCAGAGCGCCCACGTCGAGCGGGTGGCGTACGAGAACCTGGAGATCTGGCTGGACCGCCCGACGACGGTGGATCCTGCCGAGTCGGTCCGGCGGATCGCCTCAGGCCGGGGCGGTTACTGCTTCCACCTCAACGGCGCCTTCTCCGTGCTGCTCAAGGAGCTGGGATACCAGGTCACGCGGCACTTCGGCGGCGTGCAGAACTCGCCGGACAACCCGCCGGGCGCCGACGGCAACCACCTCGTGCTCATGGTCTCCGGGCTGCCGTCCGACGGCAATCCGGACGGGCGGTGGTTCGTGGACGCCGGGCTCGGCGACGCGATCCACGAGCCGCTCCCACTGATGGAGGGCGCCTACGCGCAGGGCCCGTTCCGGTACGGCCTGCGCCGGTCGGAGGCGGAGCCGGGCGGCTGGCGGTTCGATCACGACCCCCGCGGCGGCTTCGCCGGTATGGACTTCCGGCCGGAACCGACCGGGATGGACGCGTTCGCCGCGAAGCACGAATACCTGTCCACGTCCCCGGAGTCCGGCTTCGTCCAGGTGGCGGCGATCCAGCGGCGCGACGTCACCGGCCTCGACAAGCTGACCGGGCTGGTCCTGAAGCGGATCGGCGCGGGGCCCGAGTCCTCGACGACGCTCGACCGGCCGGAGGACTACTTCGGGGCGCTGGCCGACGTTTTCGGTCTCACGCTCGACGACGTGACCGCTCCGGAGAGGGAGAAGCTGTGGCAGCGCCTGTACGGCGCGCACGAGCGGTGGATGGGCCGCAATGATCTCTCCTGAATGGGTTTCGGCTGGTAGGTAAGGGTAGGCCAGACAGAACCCGGAAGGAGGAGCTATGGACCGCCAGACAACGCCGGAGACGATGCGTGAGAACGACGTCATCGACCTGCTATTGCGGCAGCACAGCCTCATCAGGGATCTGTTCGACGAGGTCGACAGGAGCCAGGGCGACGCCCGCACGGAAGCCTTCAGCCGGCTGCTGCGCCTGCTGGCCGTACATGAGACGGCCGAAGAGGAGATCGTGCACCCCTTCGCCCGGCACAAGCTCGTCAACGGCGACACGATCATCGACAGCCGGCTGCACGAGGAGCGCGAGGCCAAGGAGTTGCTGTCCCAGATGGACGGCATGGACACCTCCACCACCGAGTTCTCCCGCCGGTTGGAGATCCTGCGGGCCTCGGTGTTCGCGCACGCCGCGGCCGAGGAACGCTACGAGTTCGCCGAGCTGAGGGCGTCGACGAGCCAGGCCGAGCGGCGCGCACTGGCCGTCGGGGTCAAGGCGGCGGAGGCGCTGGCGCCCACCCACCCGCACGCCGGGGTCGAGTCGGGTGCGGCGAACCTGCTGCTCGGACCGCCCGTGGCGATCATGGATCGGGCGCGGGACGTGATCCGCAAGGCGATGGGCAAGAAGACCGGCGGCGAGTAGCCCGGCGGGCACCGCCAGGAACTCGGCCGCGCCCGTGGACGTTGTCACTGGCGACACTCTGGACGGAAAGGCCCGGACAATGTCTCCACTCGGGAAGTACTACATCGGCGCGGCTGCGGTTTCCGTGCTCTCGCTCTGGCTGCTGCCGGGCCTGATCGCCTGGCTCGTCGTGCTCGGAGTCCTCGGCGCACCGGTCGTCGCCTACTTCATGCTCGACGAGTCCCAGCGGAAGCGGCTGCGCCGGATCAGAGGCCGCCAGATCGGGCGCTGAACTCCGCTGAGGCCGCACACCACCTGGTAGCGACCGACTGGCATCGACGCAGTGGCGCCCGTGACCGTCGAGGTCACGGGCGCCGTCGTTCTCGGTCAGGCCGTGGCGGCAGCCGCCTTGATCTGGCGGTTCACCCGCTCGGTGACGTTCTTCTCGACGACGAACGACAGGAACGGGATGGTGCCCGCGATCAGCACCAGCAGCAGGTACTTCACCGGCCAGCGCGTCTTGAGTCCCAGGTTGAGCGCGGCCAGCAGGTAGATCATGTACAGGAAGCCGTGGACCGGCCCCACGACGGCGACGAGGGAGCCGTTGTCGAATCCGTACTTCACCACCATGGCGACACAGAGCAGGAGCAGCATCACGCCGACGATGTAGGCCATGACACGGTACGGCTTGAGCGCTGATTCCACGACGATCATTACCTCTGCTGGGAAACCTGTTGTCACACGATATCCGCGATGGGGGCCGGTCCTTCCGCCGGTCCACCCCTCGTACCACCCGCTGATCCCGCTGATCCACTGGCGGGCCGCTCCCCGCGCGATTCGCGTACGGCGTCACGGACGAAGTGGAACCACATGAACACCGCGAAGATCGCGAAGATCCACCACTGGGCGGCGTAGGCCAGGTTGCGCCAGGTGAGCCCGCTTCCGACGGTCGGGGCGGGCACCGCGACCGACGTGGCGCCCGACGGCGTGTCCTGGGCGGTGGCCACGACGAACCCGCTGCGCAGCTTGCCGTCCGTCCACAGGTTGATCAGCTCACTGGTGGACACGGTCGCGACCTGGCCGGCGGGCAACGCTCCCGTCCGTTGCACGGCGTCCGTCTGCTCGGCCGGCCGCAGCCGCCCGGTCACCGTCACCGTCCCCGTGGGTACGGCCAGCGCGGGATCGCTCGCCGAGGGAACCCAGCCCCTCACGATGGGGATGATCGTCCCGTCCGTCAGCCGCATCGGCGTGAGGATCCAGAAGCCCCGCCCGCTCGCGACCCGCCCGCCCGGCGCCGAGACGTCGGCCTCGCGGTCGGCGACAAGGAGCTGGCCCTGCGCGTCGAAGGTGCCCTGCGCCGTGACCTGGCGCCCCGCCACGTCCGATTCCGTGTGCCCGCCGAGCGCGGCGAGCTCGGTGACGGCGACCGGCGCCGGGTCGGCGACCGCCTTGGGCATGCCGGACTCCTCGAACTCACCGAGCTGCCAGCGCCCGAGGAAGAAGAAGGAGACCAGCACTCCGACTGCCAGCAGGTGAAGGGCCACCAGCCGAGGAGAGAACAGGGTACGGAGCATGGCTAACACGCTATCCGGCACCCGTACCGGTCCGGCACGTGCGGTCAGCCGGTGCGCCGCCGCTCCCTCCGGCCCGTCCACGCTCATCGCGAAATCCGACAAAACGGCGCCGCGACTGCAAAGCCTCTCGATAGAGTGCCCCTCATGTCCGAACCGCAGATTGACCCGGCCGGGAACACGCAGGCGTTCCGTGCGTTCGCCCGCGAGCAGGAAGTCGAAGCCGCCAACGAGCAGCCGTCCCGACTGCCGATCTGGATCGTCGTGGGGGTCGTGGCACTGGTCGCGGTCGCCGTCGTCACGTATCTCCTGATCGCCTGATCTCTGATCTGATCCCGCGCGCCGGCTGAACGTTCTGCCCGGCGGACATCGCCAATACCCGCCGCCGACGACCACGCCCGTCGGCGGTTTCCCCATGCCCTGGCCCGCAGTGCCCGGGTACCTGCTGGTGCACGCCTCCGAATGAACGCGCTACATACAGGGACGCGAGGTTCGGCCCGTCACGGCAGGCCGTACCTGCTCGTGATCGCCCTGGCCTCGTCGAAGGCGGCGAGCGCGAAAGGGCCGGTGGACACGCCCCAATCGGAGCGTTCCGACGTGATGGCCTCGCTGCGCCGCCGCAGGTCGGGACGGCTCGTCTCGATGCAGCTCCGTGCCTCGCGCAGCACGCCCAACCCCGACGTGTCCAGGTCGAGTTGCTGCAGTACCCGGCGGATCACCGGCTCGTTGCGCCCCAGCGTGTTCTCCGCCCGCCCCAGAGCCCGCTCGAAAGCGTCCATCCGCGCCGGATCGATGCCCGAATATCCCTCGCCCGCCCCCGTAGCCCCCGGCGGGGCGGTCCAGATCGGCTTACCACCGGACGCACCCGCGGCATCGCCCGCCTTGTGCTCGGAGGACGGCCGAGGATCGGCCGGCGGATCAGGGGTGGGCCATGAGGGCGATGGACTCCAGCACGGTCGGCGGAACGCGACAACTCCAGCGAAAGATTAATTTCGATCCCCAGGCCCGTAAAGATATCCGTCAGACCGGAGATGTCCCTATCGGTGCGACATAGGTGCGACATAGGTGCGATGTGGCCACGACCGCCTGAACCGGGCTGCCCGCGACCCTCTGGACCAGGTGGCATCCCACCATTAAATTAGACAATTGTTCCAATAATGCGTCGGCTATGTGCCGGCAGGTTTCCGGCAGGGTGAGGAGGCCGCATGGGGATCGCGATCATCGGGGCGGGCTTCGCGGGGCTGTGCATGGCGATCAAGCTCAAGGAAGCGGGCTACCACGACTTCGTGATCCTGGAGAAGGCGGCCGACCTCGGCGGAACCTGGCGCGACAACACCTATCCCGGATGCGCCTGCGACGTCCCCTCGCCCATGTACTCGTTCTCGTTCGAGCTCAACCCCGGATGGTCGCGGATGTTCTCCCCGCAGGAGGAGATCTGGGCGTATATGCGGGCGTGCGCCGACAAGTACGGCGTGACGCCGCATTTCCGGTTCGGCGTGGAGGTCACCGGACTGGAGTACGACGACGACCGGAACCTGTGGCGGGTGTCCACGAGTACGGGAGAGCCGATCACGGCCAACGCCGTCGTCTCCGGAATCGGAGCGCTGCATGTGCCGTCATTTCCCAACATTCCCGGAAAATTCGGGGGCCCGGCCTTCCACTCGGCCCAGTGGGACCACTCCGTCGACCTGACCGGCAAACGGGTGGCGGTGATCGGGACGGGCGCGTCCGCGATCCAGTTCGTCCCCCAGGTGGCGGAGCAGGCCGCCGAACTGCGCCTGTTCCAGCGCACCCCACCGTGGATCCAGCCGAAACCCGACTTCGCCGTCTCCGACCGCGCGAAGAAGGTGCTGCGACTGCCGGGCGCGGCCAGGATGGCCCGCAACTCGATCTACTGGCTGCTGGAGTCGCGCGCGCTGGGCTTCACGATCGACCCCCGGCTGATGAAGGTCCATCGGCGGATGGCCGAACGGCATCTCGCCCGGCAGGTCGCCGATCCCGGGCTCCGTGCCAGGCTGACCCCCGACTACACGATCGGCTGCAAGCGCATCCTGCTGTCCGACGACTACTATCCCGCTCTCACCAGGGACAACGTCGAACTCGTCACGGACGCGATCACGGAGATCCGGGACCGTTCGATCATCGACGCCACGGGCCGCGAGCACGAGGTCGATGTGATCGTCTACGGCACCGGCTTCAAGGTCACCGACGCGCTGAGCGAGCAGCGGATCATCGGCAGGAGCGGCCGGAAGATCCAGGACGCCTGGCAGGACGGCGTCGAGGCCTATCTCGGCATCACCGCCTCCGGCTTCCCGAACCTGTTCTTCCTGCTCGGCCCCAACACCGGCCTGGGCCACAACTCGGTCGTATTCATGATCGAGTCCCAGGTCCGGTACGTCATGGACTGCCTGCGGCTGCTGTCCAGAACCGGTGCGAAGGCGTTGGACGTACGGCCCGAGGTCCAGCGTGCCTACAACGACCGCCTCCAGCGGCGGCTGGACCGCCTGGTGTGGACCGACGGCGGGTGCACGAGCTGGTACCTCGACGAGCACGGCAGGAACCGCGCCATCTGGCCTGGTTTCACCTTCGAGTACTGGACCCGCACCCGCAGGATGCGGCCGAGCGCCTACGAACTGCTCCGCTGAACCACGACCGCGCACACGGAGCGGTGCCGGATCAGAGGCGTGTGGTCACGTAGGTCTTGCGCACGGTCTCGTGGACGTGCCACTCCCCCCGCCATCCCTCGGGCATGACCAGGGTGCTGCCGGGGCCGACCTCCTGGGTCGTGCCGTCCGCGCCGACGATGGTCGCCCGCCCGGAAAGGATCTGGCACACCTCGTGGTAGCCGTCGCGCACGGCGGTGAAGGTGCCGGGGGTGCACTCCCACACCCCGGCGCTGGTCTTACCGTCGGCGGAGGTCCACGCCTTGAGCGACGCCTCCCGCTGCTCCCCGGCGATCGAGGTCGGCTTCGGCGCGTACGGTCCCAGGTCGGCCGTGATCGCGTCCGGCACGACGATGCTCTGCAATGCTCTTCTCCTTGTCGATGAAGCCGCCCGGTCGGATGACCACGGGTCAGTGACGGCGGGCGACCATGTCGGCGACCTTGGCGATGGGCGACGTGGTGGGGCGCCCCTCCACGATCTCGGCCCGGTCGGCGGCGCGGTAGGCCGCGTACATGCCCCGCACGCCGATCCAGCGCAGCGGCTCCGGCTCCCACTTGCGCACCTTCCTGCCGACCCAGGGCAGCCGGGTGAGTTCGGTGTCGGCGCCGAGCACCAGGTCGCGCAGGGTACGGCCGGCGAGGTTCGTGGTCGCCACGCCGTGTCCCACGTACCCGCCGGCCCAGCCGAGACCGGTCCGCTGGTCGAGCACGGCGGTGGAACACCAGTCGCGGGGCACGCCGAGCACGCCGCACCAGGCGTGGTCGACCGCCGCGTCGCGCACCGCCGGGAACAGCCTGACCAGGGCGTCGCGGAGCGCGCGCACCGTGGCGGCGTGCGTGCGCCCGTCGTCGTCCGTCCTGGAGCCGAACCGGTACGGCACGCCGCGCCCGCCGATCGCGATGCGGTCGTCCGCGGTCCGCTGGGCGTAGATGTAGGCGTGCGACATGTCGCCGAGCAGCTCGCGACCCTCCCAGCCGATCTCGTCCCAGACCCGCTCGGGCAGCCGCTCGGTGACGATCAGCGAGGAGTTCATCGGCAGCCAGGTGCGGCGCTCACCGCTGAGCCCGGCGGTGAACCCCTCCGTCGCCCGCAGCACGAACTTCGCCCGGACGGTGCCGTACGGCGTGCGCGCCTCGTGCGGCACGATGTCGGTGACCGGGGTGGACTCGTAGATGCGCACCCCGAGGTCCTCGACGACCTGTGCCAGGCCCTGCACGAGCTTGGCCGGCTGGACCCGGGCGCAGTGGGGGCTGAACGAGGCGCCGAGCGCGCCGTCGACCCGGATCCTGGCCGTGGTCCGCGCGGCGTCGAGCAGTTCCAGGTCGTCGTCGCCCCACGAGCGGGCGGTCCGCACACCCGAGACCAGCCTCGGGAGGTGCGACGGGGCGTGGGCCACCCGCAGGATGCCGCCCTTGACGATGTCGGCGTCGATGCCCTCGGTCCTGGCGACCTGGACGACCTCGTCCACGGTGTCGTTCATGGCCTGCTGGAGGGCGTACACGCCGTCACGGCCGTGGGTCTTGGCGAACCTGCGCGGGGATCCGGCCAGCGCCGCGGTCAGCCAGCCGCCGTTGCGCCCGGACCCGCCGAACCCGGCGAACTTCCGCTCCAGCACGACGATGTCGAGTCCGGGGTCGGCCTTCTTCAGGTAGTAAGCGGCCCACAGCCCTGTGTATCCGGCGCCCACGATGCAGACGTCGGCGGTGATGGAACGCTCCAGCGGTGGGCGCCGGGTGGGGAGCCCGATCTCTCGGTACCAGAACGACACTCCGCCGTTGACGGTCACGTGAAGATCCTTTCAATGGTCGGGTCGTCGGGCAGCAGGACGCCGTCGTCCGGATGCCAGCACAGGGTGGCCCGGTCGCCCACCCGCAGGTCGCTGAGCGCGCCGGCCTGCTCGCGTACGAGGCCGCGAGCGCCGCCGGGCAGGATGACCTCCAGCTTGCGGGCCGCCCCCAGGTAGATCTCCTCCACGACCGTGACGGGGACGGCGTTGGTCCCGGACGGGATTCCTGCCGGGTCGTCAGTGGTGAGGCGCAACCGCTCCGGCCGTACGACCAGGGCGGCCGCGCCGCCTGCGCCGCCTTCGACCCGCCCGGCCGTCCGTACGGCGAAGCCGTCGCCGGCGAGGGTCGATCCGGCGCCGTCGGGGCGTGCCGTACCGCGAAGGATGGTGGACTCGCCGAGGAAGCGGGCCACGAACAGCGTGGCGGGCCGCTCGTAGAGCTCGTGGGCGGTGCCGACCTGCTCGATCTTGGCGTTGTTGAACACCGCGATCCGGTCGGAGAGGATGAGCGCCTCCTCCTGGTCGTGCGTCACGAAGACGAACGTGGACCCGACCTCGCGGTGGATGCGCTTGATCTCCAGCTGGAGGAACTCGCGGAGCTTGCGGTCGAGCGCGCCGAGCGGCTCGTCCATGAGCAGGACGCGCGGGCTGAACACGATCGCCCGAGCCAGGGCGACCCGCTGCTGCTGCCCGCCGGAGAGCTCGCCCGGGTAGCGGGCGGCGTGGTCGGGAAGCTGCACGGTCTCCAGGGCGGCGGCGACCATGCGCTGCCGCTCGGCCTTGGGGATCTTGCGCTGGCGCAGCGGGAAGGCGATGTTCTGCGCGACCGTCATGTGCGGGAACAGCGCGTAGTGCTGGAAGACGACGCCGATGTCCCGCTTGTGCGCGGGGGTGCCGCCCACCGGAAGGTCGTCGATCGCCAGGTCACCGGCCGAGATGTCGGTGAATCCGGCGATCATGTTCAGCGTCGTGGTCTTCCCCGAGCCCGACGGGCCGAGGAAGGTCATGAACTCTCCCGGTTCGACGGTCAGGGTGCAGTCGTCGACGGCGACCGAGGCTCCGAAGCGCTTGGTCATCCCGCGCAGGTCGATGCGGGCTCCCTTGGCTGTCGGCGCGGTTCCGCCTTCGGGCCGGTCAACGGGCACGGTTCCTCCTTGCGGACAGGGCGAGTCCACCGGTGACCAGGACCGTGGTGAGCACCAGGATCATGGTCGCCGCGGCGGCGAGCGTCGGGTCGGTCTCGCGGGTCACGCTCGAATACATCTGCACGGGCAGGGTGACGAGGGTCGGGCTCTGGATGAACAGCGACACCACGACCTCGTCGAACGACGTCACGAAGGCGAACAGCGCGCCCGAGACGACGCCGGGCATGATCAGCGGCAGCGTGACCTGGCGGAACGTCGCCAGGCGGCCGGCGCCGAGGCTGGCCGCCGCGGTCTCCAGGCGTACGTCGAACGTCCCGAGGGCGGCCGACACCGAGGTGACCACGAACGGCAGCGCGAGCACGGTGTGCGCGGCGACGAACCCGGCGAGGGACCCGGCGAGCTGGAACTTCAGGAAGACCGCGTAGACGCCGATCGCGACGATGATCCCGGGGATGATCATCGGGGCCAGCAGGAGCACGTTCGCGACCGCGGCGCCGCGCCTGCTCGCCCAGCGGCTGAGTCCGAAGGCGGCGGCGGTGCCGAGGACGGTCGCCACGACCGCCACCAGCACACCGACCAGCAGCGAGTTCGCCAGCGCCATCATCCATGCGGCGTCGCTGAAGAAGTTGGCGTACCACCGGGTGGACCAGCCGGTCGGCGGGAAGGTCAGCGACACCTTGTCGGTGAAGCTGAGCGGGATCACCACGAGCGTGGGCGCCACCAGCCAGGCGGCGACCAGCACACCGGTGGCCCACAGCGCGACGCGGGCGAGGCGGGCGCTCATCGGGCACCCGCCCGAGTCCGGCGGCCGACCCGCGTGGCCAGGCCGAGCAGCCCCATCAGCAACAGCGTGGTCGCGAAGAGCACGACCGCCATGGCGCCGCCCCTGCCCCACATCAACATGCCGCTGACCTGCGTGTACATGAACTGCGAGATCAGCGCCTCGCTGGGCGACCCGAGCAGCGCCGGGGTGACGTAGAAGCCGAGCGAGGTGATGAACACTATCGTCGATCCGGCCGCGACCCCGGGCAGGGACAGCGGCACGAAGATCCGCGCCAGCGCCACGATCGGGCGGGCGCCGAGGCTCTGGGCCGCGGTGAGGAGCCGCCGGTCGATGCCGCTCATCACCGAGTACAGCGGCAGCACCATGAACGGCATGAGGATCTGCACCATGCCGACGAGCACGCCCACCTGGCTGCGGACGAGGCCGAACGGCCCCACCCCGAACAGCCCGAGGAAACTGTTGATCACCCCGGTGTCCTGCAGCAGCACGAGCCAGGCGAAGGTGCGCACCATCAGGCTGGTCCAGAACGGCAGCATGACGATCAGCAGCAGCGCCGCGCGCGCCCGCGGCGACGCCACGGTCATCAGGTACGCGTAGGGGTAGGCCAGGGCGAGGCAGATGAGCGTCGACCACAGCGCGGTCGAGAACGTCCGGGTCAGCACGGCGACGTTGGCCGACGAGCCGAAGAACCAGCTGAAGTTCTCCATCCCCGGGTTCGGCGTGGTGAACGCGCTGACGAACGTCTGCGCCACCGGATAGACGAACACCGCGAGGAGGACCAGCAGCGCGGGGACGATGAGCAGGAACGGCCAGTGCCTGGCCGGCCACCCCGACCGCCCGGACGGCGCGGGCGCCGTCCGGGCCTGCCCGCCTGGGGCGACGGGGCTCAGGAGAGCAGCCACTGCTGGAACCTGTCGTTGACGGCGTCCCGGTTCTCGCCCCACCACACGTCGTTCACCTTGATCTGGGTGTCGAGGTGGGTCGTGGGCAGGTTGTCCTTGGCCGAGGGGTCGATCTTGTCCTGCGCGCCGACGTTGACCGGGCCGTACGGCAGGTACTTGGTCAGCTCGGCGGTGGGCTCGGCGGAGGTCATGTGCGCGATGAGCTTCATCGCCTCGGCCTTGTTCTTGGTGCCCTTGGGGACGACCCAGTAGGCCTCCTGCGACAACCACGAGTCCCAGGCGATCGTGATGGGGGCGTTGGCCGCGGACTGCAGGGCGCGGGCGATCCAGACCATGCCCATGACCGCCTCACCGCTCTCCAGGTACTGCTGGGCCTGCGCGCCGGTCTCCCACCAGATGAGCTGGTCCTTGATCGTGGCGAGCTTCTTCAGAGCCCGGTCCACGTCGATCGGGTAGAGGTCGGCGGGGGCGACACCGTCGGCCAGCAGGGCCATCTCGAAGATGCCGCCGCCGACCGACTTCCACGCGGTGCGCTTGCCCGGGTACTTCTTGACGTCGAAGAAGTCCACCCACGGCTTGGGCGCGGTGGCACCGGTCTTGTCCGAGCGGTAGGCGAGGACGGTGCCCTCGACGTCGGCGCAGATGCGGTAGGTCTGCGCGTACCCCTCGATGATCGACGCCTTGTCGATGACGGAGTAGTCGATGGGCTCCAGCCACTTGGCGTCGGCGTCGCCGCCGAAGTCGTTGCCGACGACCACGATGTCCCAGGACGGGTTGCCCGACTCGGCCTGCGCCTTGATCTTGGCGTTGTCCGAGGGGCCGTCCTCCTTGATGGTGATGCCGTTCTTCGTGGCGTACGGCCCCCACAGCGCCTTGGCCTGGAACTTCTGGTAGTCGCCGCCGTAGCTGGCGATGGTGAGGGTGGTGCCGCCACCGCCGCCGCCCGAGGACGAGGAGAAGCCGCCGCCGCAGGCGCTGAGAACGCCGGAAGCCGCGAGCAGGCCGAGCCCCTGGCCGCCACGGACGAGCAGGGTCCGGCGGGAGAGCTTCCCGTGCGCGCCGGTGTCACTCACTGGTTCCTCCTGAAGGAGATGGCCGCCCAGCCTGGCCGGGCGAGAGGGGGTATTTCGAAATTTCGGGCCGATCCGAGGAGAGGACTCGGACCACCCTGGAGTGCCGGGTCACGGCGACCACCGGGCCAGGCGGGCGCCTTCCTCGGCGCCCATGTCCAGCGCGGCGGCGGGGTCGGTGACCCCGGCGGCGCCGCCGGCCACGGCCACGCCGCCGGGCAGCCCGCCGTCCCCGGAGGCACCGCCGAACCCGGCGTCGAGTGTGATGTCCCCGTGGTAGAGCCGCTGGAGGAGCAACTCCTCGGCGGGGCGCCGTCCCGCGGAGACCACGACGACGTCGCAGCTCAGCCGCACGATACGCGCCCCGTGACGGTGCTGGACCACCAGGCCGGTCACCCTGCGGCGGCCGAGGGCCTCCCGCACGGTGTGTCCCGTCAGGTGCGGCACCCCCGAGGCCGCGACTCCCGACGGGAAGGACGCCGCGGCGTCCGCCCCCGCCTCCGCCTCGCCTCGGGCGTCGACCAGGGCGACGATCTCGACGCCGACCGCGCGGAGCTGTGCGGCCACCGCGTAGCCGTGGGGGTCGGCGGTCACCACGACGGCACGGTGGCCGGGCCGTACGTGATCGACGTTGATCAGGCGCTGGACCGCGCCGGCCAGCATGACGCCGGGACGGTCGTTGCCGGGGAAGAGCAGTGGCTGGTCGTAGTCGCCGGTCGCGACCAGGAGCCGTTCCGGCCGCAGCGTCAGTACCCCGGCCGGGGTGTGCACCGGCAGCACGCCGCCCTCGTACCAGCCGAGTGCGGTGGATCCGGCGAGCACCTCGATCGACGGGTGGGCCGCCGCTCTGGCCGCCAGCCCGGCGACGAGCGCGAACCCCGGCGTCTGGCCGCCGTCCGGCGTCCTGACCGGGCCCGTCTCCGCGCGCAGCGTCCCGCCCGGCTCCTCGCCCTGGTCCACCAGGACGACCTCCATCCCGGCGTCCGCGGCCGCGAGCGCGGCGGCCAGCCCGGCCGCCCCTCCGCCGACGACGGCCAGCGCGGTCCGCCGGTGGCCCAGGCCGGGCCGCGCGGCACGCGCGATCGCGTCGGGCGTGACCTCGCGCGCGCCGCCCGCGACCAGGCCCATGACGCGCTCGGCCAGGTGGGCGAGGCGGGGCGAGCGGCGGAACAGGCGGAACTGGAAGCCCGCGGGGACGAACGCGGAGAACCGGTCGATCAGGCCGAACAGGTCACGGTCCGCGCTGGGCCAGGAACGTTCGCGCCGCACGGTCTCGCCGCCGCGCAGCGGCGTCGCGCACCCCGGCACGCCGTACTGCCCGTCGATGGTGAGCTGGCAGTTGGGGCACGACGGCGCGCCGCAGGTCAGCCCGATGCCCCTGGGGCGGTGGTACTTGAAGCTGCGCGACAGCACCCGCACCCCGGCGGCGTGCAGGGCGGTCGCCACGGGCTCGCCCTCGTATCCGTGGAGCGTGCGACCCTCGAAGGTGAAGCCGACACGGCGGGCCCGCGCGTACGGCGCGGCCGGGTGGCCGGTGATCCGCAGGTTCACGCGGCGTTCCCTTCCTCCGCGGCGACCACGAGGGCGCCTTCCTCGATGAACCGGCCCTCGTGCAGCCTGGTGACAGAGAAGGGACGGATCAGTTCGGGCATGACGCCGTCGTGGATGCCCCGGGCGAGCAGCGCGCCGGTGGCCGGGGCGCCCATGAAGCCGTAGACCCACCCGCAGGTGAGGTAGAAGCCGCTGACCTCGGGGACCGGCCCGATCACCGGGGACAGGTCCTCGCTCTGGTCGACCAGCCCGGCCCAGTGCCGGAGCAGCCGGACGCCGGCCAGCCGGGGCAGCAGCCGTACGAACTTGGCGGCCATGTCCAGGAGCAGGTCGTAGGTGCCGTTGAGGCTGTCGCTGACGTCGGGCACGGGCAGCTCGGTGCCGCCGACGAACTCGCCCCTCGCGGTCTGGTGGCAGTAGCCGAGCAGGTCCAGGGTGGCGAGCGCGGGCCGCAGGAACGGCGCGACGGACTCGGTGACGATCATCTCCAGGCGGCAGGTGCGCGTGGGGAGGTCGACCCCCGCCATGTCGGCGATCCGCCGGGCGGCCCCGCCCGCGGCGTTCACCACGATCGGCGCGGAGACGGTCCCCTTGTCGGTGCGTACGCCGCGGACCGCTCCTCCGGCGACGTCGACGCCGGTGACGGTCACCCCGGTGTGCAGCTCCACGCCGAGCCGCGCGGCGGCCCTGGCGTAGCCCCAGACGACGGCGTCGTGGTGGGCGAACCCGGCGTGGTCCTGGTAGACGCCGCCGAGCGCCAGGTCGGGGTTGACCTCGGGGGCGATCTTCCGCGCCTCCTCAGCGGTGACGAACTCCGAGCGCAGGCCCAGCTCGGCCTGCCGTACGACGTCGGCCCGGCAGCGCTCGACCTGCTCGGGTGTGGAGGCCAGCACGAGGTAGCCGCTGCCGGAGAACAGCACGTTGAAGTCGAGTTCGGCGGACAGCGTGCGCCAGCGGCGCAGCGACTCGTCGAACAGCCCGCTCCATTCGCGGGAGCCGAACGCCGAGCGGATCATCTCGCCGTTGCGCCCGCTGCCGCCCCCGCCGGGGTAGCTCCGGTCGAGCACGGCGACGTCGCGGACACCGAGCTTGGCCAACTCGTAGGCGAGGGCCAGGCCCTGCACGCCCGCTCCGATGATGACGGCGTCGTACGAGCGGCGCAGCGGGGTCCGGGCGGCTCCGGGGATCGCCATCGCTCAGGCACCCCCCGCCCGCGTCTCGGCCGCCGGTCCCGCGGTCTCGGCCGCGGCGGCGAGCAGGCCGAGCGCGACGGGCCGCAGCGGCGGGCGGGCGGTGGGACGGCGGGTCACGGGCGCGCCGTGCTCGCCGTTCTCGCCGCCCTCGCCGGTCAGCTCGCGCAGCAGCGCCATCACCACGCCGGCGCAGTGCTTGCCCTGGCAGGGGCCCATGAAGGCGGCCGTCGCCCGCTTGAGGGTCTCGGGATGGGTGTAGCCGGCCGCGTGCATCGCGCGGACGTCCTCGACGGTCACGTCATGACAGGGACAGATGATCGTCTTGCCCATCGACCCCCTCCAGATCTGTCGCTCACCGGACCGCTCAACTGCTGCTCAAACGGCCTGTCCGTTAGTACCGCATTATTAGAAGAGGGCTCTCACCTGCTTGTCAATAGGCATTCTGAAGTTCCTTTCAGCCGAGATCCGCAGTTATAGTTCCGTCCAGCGCGACAGACGCGCCACGGTCGCCCGCCGCCCACGGCCGGCGAAGAAGGGGCAACGGGTGGACGCCGCACGGCAGTTACGGACCGACGGTCAACGGGGCCGGATCCTCGCCTCCGTCATCGAGCTGGTCTCCGAGATGGGCTACGAACGCGTACGGCTCCGCGACGTCGCCAAGCACGCCGGGGTGTCCATCGGGACCCTGCAGCACTACTACGAGACCCGTGACGGCCTGATGCTGGCCGCCTTCTCCCACCACACCGGAAAGATCGTCCAGGGGCTGGAGGAGATCGCCTCCCGCCACGCCGAGCCGTGGGACCGCATCCGCGGGCTGGTGGAGTACATCACCCAGCCGCGCGGCTTCCGGAACCGCTGCCTGACCTTCATGGAGATCGCCGCCGCGTCGGCCAGGGACAAGGAGCTCCGGCGCCTCTTCGGCATCCAGTACGACGGCTGGCGGGCCCCGATGAAGGCCGCGATCGAGGAGGGCCTCGCCAGCGGCGCGTTCCGGCTGTCGTCCGACATCGACGAGACCGTGGACCTGATCCTCACCCAGATCGACGGCCTGGAGATCGCGGTGGCGACCCAGGTGGCCGGCCTGACCAGGACGCGCATGCACGACGCCCTGCTCCGCGTGATCTCCGTCCACCTCGGCCTCCCGCCGTACACGCCCGACGCGCCCGCCTCGCCCGGCACGCCCGGCGCGTCCTAACGATCAGGTCCGCGCCGCGGTCAGGTCCTCCTCGCGGGAGCCGTGCGACTCCAGCCGTCGTACGGCGGGCACGGCGAGCACGAACGCCGAGGTGGCGACCTGCCACACGGCGCCGAAGCCCAGGACGGCGGCGACCCCGACGGCCGACGCGACCGGCCCCGCGGCGGCCAGGCCGAGCGGGCCGAGGGCGAACGCGCCCAGCGTGGTGATGGAGGTGACGCGGGCGAGGACCTCGGGCGGCAGATGCCGCTGGTTGGTGGTCGCGTAGAGCACCGCGCAGACGGCGGATCCGACACCCGCCACGAGCGCCGCGCCCGCGACCGGCGTCGTGGGCAGGCCGGCCGCCAGGGCGGCAGAGGGCAACGCCCAGCCGACCGAGGCGACCGTCGCGACCACCAGCGGGCGGCGGGGCGTCCGGCCTCCCATGGAGGCCAGTCCTCCCACCACGGCGCCCGCGCCGTACAGGGTCATCACCAGCCCCCACTCCCGCGCGCCCCCGGGGCGCTGGTGCGCGACCACCGGGCCGAGCACGAGGAACGGCGCCCACACGAGCAGGTTGAACAACGTGAACTGCGCGGTCGTCACCCACAGCCAGGTGTGGGAGCGGAACCGCGCCCAGCCCTGGCGCAGCGCCGCCCACATGGGCGTGGCCTCCGCCCCGGCGACCGGCGCGGCGGACCGGTCCTCGACCCGCAACAACGCGAGGCAGACGGCTCCCACCGCGTACGTGACCGCGTCGAACGCGATGACCACGCCCGAGCCCAGCGTCGCGACGGCGACACCGGCGAGGGCGGGCCCGGCGACCGTCGACGTCGACTGGGCGAGACCAGCCAGCGCGTTGGCGTCGCGCAGCATGTCACCCCGGGCGATCCGCGGGATGAGGGACGCCTGGGCCGGGTTGGAGAACGCCTCGCCCACGCCCCACAGCGCGACCAGTACGACGAACGTCCAGACGCCGGGGCGGCCGAGGAGCAGCGCACCCGCGAGAGCGGCCTGCGTGGCGCAGCGCAGGATCTCGGAGGCCACCATCACGCGCCGCGGCCCGATGCGGTCCGCGACAACTCCGCCGACCAGCAGGAACACCACCATGGGGATGATCCGGGCGGCCATCACGTAGCCGAGCTCCGCCTCGTCTCCGCCGCTGTCGAGCAGGGCGAAGGGCGTCGCCACCGACGCCGTCGCCGAGCCCAGCATCGACACCGCGGCTCCGGCGAAGAACAGCCGGAGGTCACGATCGGCCAGAGCGGCAAGCCGCCGCCGTTTCCATGTCATCACCATGGCCACCAAGGCTGCGCCGCCGCCGGCCACTCCTGCAATCGCCTGACGCAAGAAGGCTGAGTCTCTTTACTGCATGTTCTGCCCGTGCCGGCAGACCCGTTCCGACCTGGTATTTTCCGAGAGAACGGCATCGCGCGGCCCTGTTTTTTACTGCGGTAGGTGTGAACACGACATGACGACACCCCTGGCGCCGGTCGAGTACGCCGTAGCGGTCGACCACTATCTGGCGACCCTGCGGCTCACCGAGGCGTCCCGCCGCGTCTACCGCATCGCCCTGGCGAGCTGGACGTGGCCGCTCGTACGGCGGGCCGCTCCGCCGGGCCGGGCGCGGCGCGGCGCCACCGCTCCGATCGTGCCGCTCGCGCTGTTCGACGCCCCGGACGCCGCGGACCGGCTCGCCGACGCCCTCGCCTGGCGCGCCACCGTCGCCGATCCGCGTACGGTGAGCCGCGAGCTGTCGATCCTGCGCGGCGCGGTCACCTGGTGGCGGACGCGCGGCTGGATCAGCCGCGACCCGCTCGCCCGGCTGCGCCCGCCCGCGACCCCTCGGGCGGCTCCTCTCGGCCTGTCCCCCGAACAGGTCGCCGCGGTCTTCGGCCTCCCTGCCGGCCTGCGCGAGCAGGCGTGCTGGCGCATGATCTACGAGACCACCGCACCCATCGAGCGCCTGCTCGCGCTCAACGTCGACGACCTCGACCTCCTCCGGAGGCGGGTACGCGCGGACCGCGGCGTCCGCTGGGGGGCGGGCGCGGCCCGGTTGCTCGCCCTGCTCCTGGTCGGCAGGAGCGAGGGCCCGGTGTTCCTTGCCCGCAGGCGGGCCTCTCCCGGCACGCCGGTCCGCGACCGCTGCCCGGTGACCGGACGGGGCCGCCTGTCCTACCGGCGCGCGGCCGAGCTGTTCACGGTCGCGACCGGCCCGCTCGACCCGGACGGACACGGCTGGACACTGCGTCGGCTGCGCTCGGCCGGCGAGTACCGGCGATCAGGGGGACACGACCAGGGCGCTGCCGCCGCCTCTGCGGACCGGTTCAGCGACGGCCTGGACCCTGCCGCGGCCGAGGAACTCCAGCCCGGTGGCGGCGCCGATCTCGGGCGTGGACGTGAACGCGTGCCCGAGCGCGGCGAGCGCCGTGCCGTACCGGTCGATGAAGGCGGGCTCCGCCTGCGTGGCGGCCGCGTTCCGCTGTGAGGCCCGGGGCGCGGCGAGCGCCTCCGGCAGGGCCATCCCGCGGTCGAACCGGTTGACCAGGATCTGCAGCACGGTCGTGATGATCGTCGCGCCTCCAGGGGAGCCGACCGCGAGCAACGGCCTGCCGTCCTTCAGCACGATCGTGGGAGCCATCGACGAGCGCGGCCGCTTGCCGGGCGCGGGCAGGTTCGGATCCCCGGGAGCCGGGCCGAACGTGAAGTCGGTCAGTTGGTTGTTCAGCAGGAACCCGCGACCGGGCACGACGATGCCGTTGCCTCCGGTCTGCTCGATCGTGATGTTGTACGCGACGACGTCGCCCCACCTGTCGGTCACCACGAGGTGCGTCGTCTCCGGCCCCTCGGGTTTCTCCTCCTGAACCGCCTGCTCCGTGACGCCCTTGTCCCGCAGGTCACCGGAGGCGCCGGAGCCGGCGGCGGGGGACGCCGCCGAGCAGGGCTCGTACGTCCCGTCGGGTGAGCCGGGCGCCGCCGGGTTCGGCATGGCGACCGGGCCGACGAGGCACGCCCGCTCCTTGGCGAACCCCTCCGACAGCAGCCCCTCCAGCGGCACGTCCACGTACGCGGGATCGCCCACGAACCTGTTCCTGTCGGCGAAGGCCAGCCGTGACGCCTCCAGATACCTGTGCAGTCCGGTGGTCTCGCCGTCCTCACCGAGCGCCGCGAGGATGCCGAGCGCCTCGCCGACGGTCGACCCGCCCGAGGACGGGGGCGCCATGCCGTACACGTCGAGGCCCTTGACGCTGACGTGCGTCGGCGGGCGTTCGAGTGCCCGGTAGGCGCGCAGGTCGGAGAGCTCCATCAACCCGGGCCTGACCACGCGGGACGAGCCGGTCGTGACCGGCGGGCGCTTCACCGTGGCGACGACCTCCGCGCCGAGCGCCCCGCCGTACAACCAGGACGGGCCGCGCCTGCCCAACTCGCGGTAGGTGGCGGCGAGGTCGGGATTGCGGAACGTGGAGCCGACGGCGGGCGGCTGCCCTCCGGGCAGGTACAGCCGGGAGGTGGAGGTGAAGTCCTTGAACCGGTCCGCGTTGTCCGCCGTCTGGTCGCGGAACGTCTGGTCGACGACGAAGCCCCGCTCCGCGACCTCGATCGCGGGCCGCAGGGCCTGGCTGAGCGGGAGCGTGCCGAACCGGCGCAGCGCGAGGTCCCACTGCGCGACGCTGCCGGGCACGCCCGCGGAGAGCCCGCTCGTCACCGCCTCCGCGAACGGGATGCCCTCGAAGGAGGTCGCGGTCATCGCCCGCGGCGCGGTCTCCCTGCCGTCGATCGTGAACACGCCCTTGCGCCGGGCGTCGTAGTAGACGATGAAGCCGCCGCCCGCGAGCCCCGCGGAGTACGGCTCGGTCACGCCGAGAGTGGCGGCCGCCGCCACGGCCGCGTCCATCGCGTTGCCGCCCTGCCTGAGGATCTTCAGTGCCGCCCTGCTCGCGTCCAGGTCGACGGTCGCCACCGCGCCGCCGTACCCTTCCGCGACAGGGACCTTGCCCGGCTCGCGGCCGACCTGCCGGCCGACCTGCCGGCCGACCGTGGGGCCCAGCTCCGGCAGAGCGTGTGCGGGCGGGGAGACGAGACCGGTGACGAGGATGAGCGCGAGCGGCGCGAGTGCGCCCTGGTGTCCCTTGATGCGCATGAGCGACCTCCACAGATCACTCCAGCATGACTGAGCGAGTCAGGAACGGCCATGGCGTTGTCCGCATCCGGCCAACGGCCGACCGCGGACGGCGGGCTCGACTCAGGGAGCCGAGGGCGCCCGCAGGCTGTGGAACGCCGGGGCGAGCCGGGCGATCTCGGCGAGCATCGCGTCGGCCGACTGGTTCATGACGTCGTTGGGCCGCACGCGCCCCTCCTCGTCGACGAACTCCCGAACGAACGGGATGGCGACCGCCTCGACGACGGGCAGCATCTTCAGCCCGGAGACGATCTGCTTGAGCATCTGCACGGCCCGGGTGCCCGCGGACACGCCGCCGTAGCTGACGAAGCCGACCGGCTTGTACTGCCACTCGCCGTGCAGGTAGTCCAGCGCGTTCTTCAGCACCGCGTTGAAGCTGTGGTTGTACTCGGGGGTGACGAGCACGAACGCGTCGGCCCGCTCGACCGTCGCGCTCCACTCCTTGGTGTGCTGGTGGACGTACTGCCGGAGCCGCGGGTGGTGCGGCTCGTTCATGAACGGCAGGTCGACCTCGGCGAGGTCCACGACCTCGACGTCGAAGACACCCTGGGCGACGGCGCGGTCACGGAACCACTCGGCCACCGGCAGGCCGACCCGGCCGGGACGGGTGCTCGCCACGATGATCTGGAGAATCGGCCTGGACATAATGCTCCTTACCGCATGCACAAAATGGTTGAATCCTCAACATACCTGGAGGCCGCGACTACTCCCGGCGGTGTAGTCCACGCTCCGGCGCCGGGCGGATGAAGTGGTCGGCCGTACTGGCTAGCGTGCTGATGTGCGCAACCGCTCCCGATGGCACCACCTGGCTCAGTGCGTCCTGCCGCTGACCGTGGCGGTCGCCCAGACGCTCGGATCGCGCGGCGCGGAATACGGCCAGGTCTCGGTCGAGAGACTCGGCCGGGTGCCGCTGGACTGGCGCGGCTACGCGCTGCTGCTCGTGGGGCCGCTCGCCCTCGCCGTGCGCCGCCGGTTCCCGGTCGACGCCCTACTGGCCACGCTGGCCGCCACCTGGGTGTACCTGCTGCTGGACTTCGCCTACGGCCCGGTGTTCATCAGCCCGGCGGTCGTGCTCTTCTCTGCGATCGTCTCCGGACACCGCCTGGCCGCGTGGCTCGCCGGGGGCGCCACGTTCCTGTTCTTCGTCGCGTACGCCACCTGGCTCATCCCCGAGCCGCAGGGCTGGTTCCACCACACGGCCGTCGCGGCGTTCCTGCTGCTCACCCTCACCGTCGCGGAGTTCTACCGGGCCAGGCGCGGGCGATTGATCGAGCGGGAACGGGTGGCCGCCGAGGAGTCCAGGCGCCAGGCCAGCGAGGAGCGGCTCAGCATGGCCCAGGAACTGCACGACGTCCTCGCGCACAACATCTCGCTGATCCACGTCCAGGCGTCCACCGCCCTGCACCTGATCGACGACCATCCCGAGCAGGCGCGCACGGCCCTCGCCACGATCAAACAGGCGTCCAAGGACGTGCTGACGGAGATGCGCGGCGTGCTCAGCGTCCTGCGGGACGACGCGCCGCGCTCCCCCACCGCCGGGATGGACCGGCTGGACGAGTTGGTCGAGCGCAGCGGCCTGCGAGTGAACGTCACGATCGACGGCGACGTCAGGGCCGTGCCGCCCGGCGTCAACCGGGCCGGATACCGGATCGTCCAGGAGTCCCTCACCAACATCACCCGCCACGCCCCCGGCTCCCGGGTGGCCCTCCGCATCTCGTACGACCGCCGCGAACTGGCCGTCCTCGTCGAGGACGACGGCGCGGGCGCGGCGAGGGCCGTACCCGGTCTCGGCGGCGGCAACGGCATCCCCGGCATGCGCGAGCGGGCCGCCGCGCTGGGCGGGTCGTTGTCGGCCGGACCGCGGGCCGAGGGCGGTTTCCGCGTCGCCGCGACGCTTCCCCTGCCCGCACCGTCCGACGAGGAGCCCAAGTGATCACAATCGTGCTGGCCGACGACCAGGCGCTGGTCCGGGCGGGGTTCCGCGCCCTGCTCGACGCCCAGGACGGCATGACCGTGGTGGGCGAGGCCGGCGACGGCGCGGAGGCCGTACGGCTGGCGCGGGAACTCCACCCCGACGTGGTGCTGATGGACATCCGCATGCCCGGCACGGACGGCCTGACCGCCACGAAGACGATCGGCGCCGACGCCTCGCTCGACGCCACGAGGATCATCATGCTGACGACGTTCGAGCTGGACGAGTACGTCTTCGAGGCCCTGCGGAACGGCGCGAGCGGCTTCCTGGTCAAGGACACCGAACCCGCGGAGCTCATCCAGGCGGTCCGGGTGGTCGCGTCCGGAGACGCGCTGCTGTCGCCGAGCGTGACCCGCCGCCTCATCGGCGAGTACGCCGCCAGGGCGAAGTCCCCCGGGGCGGCGCGGGAGCTGGACGTGCTGACCGACCGGGAACGCGAGGTCCTCGGCCTGGTCGGCACGGGCATGACCAACGACGAGATCGCGGGCACGCTGTTCATGTCGCCGGCGACCGCCAAGACCCATGTCAGCCGCGCGATGATGAAGCTCCGCGCCCGCGACCGCGCCCAGCTCGTCGTGATCGCATACGAGTCCGGGCTGGTCCGGCCGGGCTGGCTCTGACATCCGGCGGCGTCCGGCCGCGTCCGACATCGGCGGACATCGGCGGACATCGGCGGACATTGACAAGGTCAACCCGGATCCACGACTTCGGATGACCGCATTTACTGCCGAATGGCCGTACTGTCCTCTAATCGGTTAACGATCAGTGACAGTACGGAGAACGGCAGATGGACAACCAGTTCGATGACATTCCCGACATCAGCGCGGAGTGGTACCGGGACATCGTCGAGTTCGCCGGGAGCACCCCGCACTGGTTCCAGAAACTGGCCGAGGTCGGGACGGACGGAGTGCTCTTCGTCTTCGCCGTGCTTTTCCTGGGCGCGTGGTGGCGGGCCAGGAGGCGGGACGACCGCACGATGGCCCTGGCGCTGCTCGCGCCCGTCGCGATGGTGGTGGCCTACGTCGCCAGCGAGGTGATCAAGACCTTCATCCGGGAGGATCGGCCCTGCCGGATCGTGCACGACGTCGTCACGATCGCCCAGTGCCCGCCGCTCGGGGACTGGTCCCTGCCGAGCAACCACTCGACGCTCGTCGCCGCGGCCGCCGCCGCCCTGGTCGTCGCCTGGCGCCGCACCCTGCCGTACGTGACGGTACTCGCCGTACTCGGGGCGTTCTCCCGCGTCTTCGTCGGCGTGCACTTCCCGCACGACGTCCTCGCCGGAATCCTGCTGGGCGTGATCGCGGCACCCCTGTTCATGCTGGCCGTGTCCGCGCCCGTGACCTCGCTGGCCGGGTGGGCGCGGGGGCTGACCGCCCTGCGCGTCCTGCTCAGCGACACCAGGACGGATAGGTCAGTCCCGCTTCATAGGCGATGAGCGCCGCTTCCACACGGCTACGCCCACCTCAGTCCCTCACTTTCGGTTGACATCCCCACCGCGATCCGTAACGTTTGTGTCGAAGCCGGCTTCCATAGGAAGCCGGAAGTCGTGGAGCCGGGAACCCCCGCGCAGCCGGGACCCCGGCTCGGCGCGTTTATTCGCCCTTCCGCCCCAGGAACGGAACATCGATCAAGGCGGTGTGCGGCTCGTACCACTGCGACCAGTTCGTCTTTCCCTCGGCCATCGCGGTAGCCGACGGCGTAACCAACGACGAAGGTCACGCCCCGCAACACCGCGAGGGTGGAAATGATCTCCCTCGTGCGACGCTTGTCCTTGATACGTGCCACGTGCAATCGGGCGAAATCGTGCCTCGGCTCGGCGTCCTCCGGCCTGACCGGCGACCGCAGGAAGGATCGCAGCAGTATGGACTGCTCGATCTCGACAACCGCCGCGGCGATGACGAACACGCCGGGCCGGCCTTTTGCGGGTTCCATGTCAGCCTCGTCGAGGAAGGCCGCCAGGCGACTCATCGTGCTCCTTCGGCATCGGTAACCCTGTGCGACAAGGCGTACAACGGGCGGAGTACGGGCGGGCGGGCGGAACACCACCGGAACGGTAGACGGGGATGATCCGCTCCGGGGACGTCCGAACCGATCGGAGAAGACAGGCTGGGAGCCGTCCACTCGTACCGATCGAAGGCCAAGGGGGCCGTCATGAACCGGATCTATCCCGACCTGCAGGGCAAGGTGGCCGTCGTCACCGGAGGATCGCGCGGCATCGGCGCGGCGACCGCGTACGCGCTGGCGATGAGCGGAGCGAAGGTACTCGTCAACGGGCGGGACAGCGCGGCCATCGACGCGACGGTGAAGGGGATCGCGGCGGCGGGCGGCACGGCCGACGGGTTCGCCGCGGACTCCACCGATTTCGCCGCCGTCGAGGCCATGCGCGGCCACACGGAGAGCACGCTGGGACCCGTGGAGATCCTTGCGGTCTTCGCGGGTGGCGGCATCGCTCCACCGGGGCCGATCGAGCGGCTGACCGAGGAGGAATGGCACTCCAGCGTCGACGGCAACCTGACGGCCACCTTCCTGGTGCTCAAGAGCTTCCTGCCCGGGATGAAGGAGCGCCGGTCCGGCTCGATCATCACGATGGCCTCGACGGCGGGCCGCCAGGCCAGCCAGGCTCCCGCGCCGTACGCCGCCGCGAAGGCCGGGATCGTCATGCTGACCAGGCACGTCGCCGCCGAGACCGGACCGTACGGCGTCCGCGTCAACTGCGTGTCGCCCTCGGCCGTACGGACGGAGAGGACGGCCCGGCACATGTCGCCCGAGGCGCAGGAGCAGGTCGCCGCGCTGCACCCGCTGCGCCGCCTCGGCACGCCGGAGGACGTCGCCGACGCGACGTTGTTCCTCGCGTCGGACGCCTCGTCCTGGCTCACCGGGTTGACCATCGACGTCGCGGGAGGCCGGGTGATGTCCTGACGGAGCCACCGAACTGTTACTGGTCGTCCTCGGATCACCACGTTAGGTTGCGCGAGTAGACACGCCTCAAGGAGGACGCTGTGAGATCCATCGCGCGTTTCTGCGGCAACTGCAGCTGCGGCTGCCCTGAGCTCTTCGTCGACTCGTCCGCTCCGCCGGACCGTCAAGTGGTCATCACCGATGATTTCGGGCAACGGGTGGAAATGAGCCTCGACCAGTTCGGCTCCATCGTCGAGGCCGCGAAGAACGGCACGCTGGACGATCTGGCTCTCGTCACCTGAACGTGGGTCCGGCCGCCCTCTTCGTCGGCGGGTTCGCCGCGGGCCTCGCGGCGGGCACCGCCTCGTGCACGGCGGTTCAGGGGGGCCTGCTCGTCGGCCTGACCAGACCCTCACGATCGGCCACGCGCCCGGAACCGGAGCCGGTGGGACCCGATCCCTCGCATTCCCCTTCCCCGGCGGCCGGTCACGGGAGCGGGAGGCCGACGGCGACGGACGCCATCGCGGTGGGGGCGTTCCTCTCCGGGCGGCTGGCCTCCCACACGCTCGCCGGTGCGCTGCTCGGCATGGCGGGCTCGGCCGTACGACTCGGAGCGCCCGTGCGGGCGGCACTGCTCGTCGGGGCCGGGCTCATGGTGATGGTCTTCGCCATCGGGCTCATCCGGCACCGCGAGGCGCCGGGCTGCTCGCCGGGGCGTCCGGACCCGCGTCCTGTCGTCCGGTCACCGGTACGGCGCGGCCTGTCGCTGGGCGCGGCCACGGTTCTCGTCCCCTGCGGCGTGACGATCAGCATGGAGGTCGCGGCCGTCTCCACCGGGTCGGCGCTCGCGGGCGCGGCGGCGATGGCCGGATTCGTCCTCGGGACCGCTCCGGCCTTCGCGGTGCTCGGGCTGCTGCTGCGCCGTCTCTCCTCGACCCGGCTGGCGGCCCTCACCGGAGTGGTCGCGCTCATCGCCGGGCTCGTCACGGTGTCGTCGGGACTCCGCCTCGGTGGTTGGCTGCCCGAACTCGGGGGTACCGCGTTCGGCCTCGCCGCGGGGGCCGGCACCCGGGCCAACACCGCCGCGTCGGCCGGGCCCGGCGGCGTCCAGCAGATCACGGTCTGGGCGACAGAACGCGGGTTCCGGCCCGGAATCGCCACGGCCCGGGCCGGTCGACCGCTGGAGATCGTCTTCCGTACCCGGGACAACCACGGGTGCACCCGTACCGTCTCGGTGGACGGCGACGACGTCGTGCTGCCCGTGACCGGCCAGGGCGTCGTACGGCTGGCGTCCCGGCCGCCGGGCGACCTCCGCTACGCGTGCGGCATGGGGATGTACGCCGGGTTCATCCGCTTCACGGTTCCGTGAGCCGTCAGCGTCAACCGCGGCGCGGCGCCACCCCCGTGGCACCGCGCCATGACCGTGTCATGAACTGTGTCGTGAACGGGATCAGGCGGCGACGAACTCCTCGACCGGGGTGAACGGCAGGTCGTGCGCCACCGCCACCGGCTCGCTGGTGATCCGGCCCGCGTGGGTGTTGAGCCCCAGCCGGAGCGCGGCGTCACCGCGGAGCGCCTCGCGCCAGCCCAGGTCGGCCAGCTTCACCGCGTACGGAAGCGTGGCGTTGGTCAGGGCGTACGTCGAGGTGTTCGCCACCGAACCCGGCATGTTGGCCACGCAGTAGAAGATCGAATCGTGTACCTGGAACGTCGGCTCGGCGTGGGTGGTCGGGCGGGAGTCCTCGAAGCAGCCTCCCTGGTCGATCGCGATGTCGACGAGCACGGATCCCGGCTTCATCCGGGAGACCAGCTCGTTGGACACCAGCGTCGGCGCCTTGGCACCCGGGATGAGGACCGCGCCGATGACCAGGTCGGCGTCGAGCACGGCCCGCTCGATCGCGTACGCGCTGGACACGACGGTCTTCAGCCGGCCCTGGTAGATCGCGTCGATGAAACGCAGCCGGTCGATGCTGATGTCGAGGATGGTGACGTCGGCCCCCATGCCGACGGCGATCTGCGCGGCGTTGAGGCCGGAGACGCCGCCGCCGATGACGACCACCTTCGCCGGGGAGACGCCGGGGACGCCGCCGGGAAGGATGCCCCTCCCGCCGTTGAACCGCATCAGGTTGTACGCGCCGACCTGCGGGGCGAGCCGGCCCGCCACCTCCGACATCGGAGCGAGCAGCGGGAGGCCGTTCCCGACCTGCACCGTCTCGTACGCGATGGCCGTCGTCTTCGACGAGAGCAGCGCGTCGGTGCAGGGCCGGGAGGCGGCCAGGTGGAGATAGGTGAAGAGCACCTGGTCCTCGCGCAGGCGGTGATACTCCTCCGCGATCGGCTCCTTGACCTTGAGGATCATCTCCGACTCGCCCCAGACGGCGTCGGCGGTGTCCACGATCTTGGCTCCGGCGGCGAGGTACTCCTCGTCGGTGATGTGCGAGCCGAGGCCGGCACCACGCTGTACGTGGACGTCGTGACCGTGGCGGACGAGTTCGTGAACTCCCGCCGGGGTCGCGGCGACGCGGTACTCGTGGTTCTTGACCTCGGCCGGCACTCCGATTTTCATGCTCTGGGTTCCCTTCATGGGGTCACGGTTTCATAGCCGGGCCCAAGCCTCGGTGAGCACCGAGCGGAGGATCCCCTCGATCTCGTCGAACTCCTTGGGGCCACAGATCAGTGGCGGCGCGAGCTGGACCACCGGGTCGCCGCGGTCGTCGGCGCGGCAGTAGAGGCCCGCGTCGTAGAGAGCCTTGGAGAGGAAGCCGCGAAGCAGCCGCTCCGACTCGTCCTCGTTGAAGGTCTCCTTGGTCGACTTGTCCTTGACGAGCTCGATCCCGTAGAAGTAGCCGGAGCCGCGGACGTCGCCGACGATCGGCAGGTCGAGCAACTTCTCCAGCGTGCCGCGGAACACCGGCTCGTTGGCGGTGACGTGACCGAGAAGGTCCTCGCGCTCGAAGATGTCGAGGTTGGCCAGGGCGACCGCCGAGGCGACCGGGTGGCCGCCGAAGGTGTAGCCGTGGGCGAACGTCTCGGTGCCGTTCTTGAACGGCTCGAACAGCCGCTCGGAGGCGATCATCGCGCCGATGGGGGCGTAACCGCTGGTCAGTCCCTTGGCGCAGGTGATGATGTCCGGCACGTAGTCGAACTTCTGGCCGCCGAACATCGTGCCGAGGCGCCCGAAGGCGCAGATGACCTCGTCGGAGACGAGGAGCACGTCGTACTGGTCGCAGATCTCGCGCAGGCGCCGGAAGTATCCGGGCGGCGGCGGGAAGCAGCCGCCGGCGTTCTGGACCGGCTCGACGAAGACGGCGGCGACGGTGTCCGGGCCCTCCATCTCGATGGCCCGGCCGACCTCCTCGGCGGCCCACCGGCCGAACGCCTCGGGGTCCTTGTCCGACCCGGCGAAACCGGTGATCTCGTCGGCGCGGTAGATGTTGGTGTTGGGCACCTTGATGGCGCCGGGCACCAGCGGCTCGAAGACCTGCTTCAGCGCCGGGATGCCGGTGATGGACAGCGCGCCCTGCGGCGTGCCGTGGTAGGCGATGGCACGGCTGACGACCTTGGTCTTCAGCGGCTTGCCCTGGATCTTGAAGTACTGCTTGGCGAGCTTCCACGCCGACTCCACGGCCTCGCCGCCGCCGGTGGTGAAGAAGACGCGGTTGAGGTCTCCGGGGGTCATCCCGGCGAGCCGCTGCGCCAGCTCCGCCGCCTTCGGGTGGGCGTACGACCAGAGCGGGAAGAACGCCAGGTCACGCGCCTGCTTCGCGGCGGCCTCGGCGAGCTCCTCCCTGCCGTGCCCGACCTGGACGACGAACAGTCCGGCCAGACCGTCGAGATAGCGCTTGCCGTGGATGTCGTAGACGTACGCACCCTCGCCCTTGACGATCATCGGCACTTCGGCGCCCTGGTAGGCGCTGTGCCGGGTGAAATGCATCCACAGGTTGTCCTGTGCGGCCTTGAGAACGTCGGGGTCCGTCATCGCAACCTTCCTAGGGTGATCTGGTGCTTGCTTCAGTCTGCACGTCGAAGTCGCAAAAGCCAAGCGATTGCGTGGCTTCAATGTGCATGAACCTCGGAATCCGTGATATCGACATGTAACCACAACGAAATCCGTTAGGCGATTCTTGGACAAGCCCGGCTTCGCCGGCCGCTGGCGCACGTCAGCGGTGTGATCCAATGAGGCGCATCAGACAAAGGGGTCGGAGAGGGGAAACGCATGACACCCGAAGAGATCGAGAGCGCCGTCGAGGCCGGCATGCCACAGGCGGTGGAGGATCTCAAGCGCCTCGTCGCCATCCCGTCGGTGGCTTTCCCCGGCCACCCCGACGAGCCGGTGCTCGCCGCCGCGGCGATGACCGAGGAGTTGCTGCGCGGCGCCGGGCTGCCGAACGTGCGCCAGATCCCGGTCGAGGGCAGCTTCCCGGCCGTGTTCGCGGAGGCGCCCGCCCCCGAGGGGGCTCCCACCGTGCTGCTGTACGCCCACTATGACGTGCAGCCGCCCGGCGACGCCGCCCAGTGGCGTACATCGCCGTTCGAGCCGACGATGATCGACGGCGCGATGTACGGCAGGGGCGCGGCCGACGACAAGAGCGGCGTGATCGCGCACGTGGCGGCGCTGCGCGCCTTCGGCGGCGAGTTCCCCGTCGGCGTCAAGGTCATCGTCGAGGGCCAGGAGGAGTACGCCGGGGAACGCCTGGAGGACTTCGTCGAGGCCAACCCCGACCTCGTGCGCGCGGACGCGATCGTGGTCGCCGACTGCGGCAACCCGCGCATGGGCGAGCCGGCCCTGACGACCACGCTGCGCGGGATGGCCGCCTTCACCGTAGAGGTGCGGACGCTCCGCGAGTCCCTGCACAGCGGCGCGTTCGGCGGCGCCGCCCCGGACGCGCTCGGCGCCCTCATGCGGATGCTGTCCGCCCTGCACGACGATCGCGGCGACGTACGGGTGCCGGGCCTGCCGCAGGGCACCTTCGAGGGCGGCTCCGAGGAGACGGATGACGACTTCCGGGCCACCGCGGGTGTGCTCGACGGCGTCTCGCTCGTCGGCTCCGGGTCAGTGGCCGACCGCCTCTGGTCGTCGTACGCGATCACCGTGACCGGGCTCGACGTGCCGACCGTGTCGGGCGCCATCAACGCCGTGCAGGCGGTGGCCCGCGCCCGCGTCACGATCAGGATCCCTCCGGCGGGCGACGCGAAGACCGCGCTCGACGACGTGACGGGCTTCCTGCAGAAGGTCGCGCCGTGGGGCGCCCAGGTGACGTTCGGTGACTTCGTCACCGGGTCGGGCTTCATGGCCGGTTCGGGCGGCCGGGCACGGGCGGCGATCGACCAGGCCATGGAGCGGGCCTTCGGCCGGGCGCCGCGCGACGTCGGTCAGGGCGGCTCGATCCCGCTGGTCGCGAAGCTCTCCGGGTTGTTCCCCGAGGCCGAGATCCTGCTCTACGGCGCCGAGGACGGCGACTCGTCGATCCACGCCCCCAACGAGCGGGTGAACCTCGACGAGTTGCGCAAGGTCATCACCGCCGAGGCCCTGTTCCTCGCGAACTACGGCGCCTGATCCGCGCGCCGGACGTGCGGCCTCTTCCGAGAGGTCGCGCGTCCGGCATTCGCGTTTCCGGGCGTGACCCCGCCTGACCTCAGGAGTCACCGAAATCACATTTCGCCTCGCCCTCGCATGAGTCTAGATTTGTACTGACTGGTCAGTTCAAGGAGGAGGCGTGGCGTGGCGTTCACAGGGGTCCGGGTCGTGGCGAAGGACCTCTCGCTGAAGGGCGAGCACGGCCCCGTCTACTCGAGCGTCTCCCTCACCGCCGGGCCGGGCGGCCTCACCGCCGTCGCCGGGGCGGCGGGCAGCGGGCGGACCAGCCTCCTGCTGACCCTCGCCGGCCGGATGCGACCCACGTCCGGCACGCTCGTCGTCGGCGGCCAGAGCGGGATCCGCCGCGTCCAGCGGGCCACCGCGCTCGGCCTCACCTCCGGCGTGAACGAGCTCGACGGCGCACTGTCCGTACGGGATCACCTGCACGAACGGCTGGGCCCCTGGGGGCTGCCGTGGCGCAGGCGGTACGCGCGCACCGCCGGTGCCGCGCTCGCGCGGGCGGGGCTCGACGTCACCGGCCTGCCCGAAGGCGAGCGCACCCTCGCCCGGCGCCTCACCCGCGATCAGGCGGTCCGCCTCGGGATCGCACTCGCGCTCCTCGACCGGCCGGGACTGCTCCTGGTCGACGACGTCGACCTCGGTCTGCCCGAGGCGCGCGGGCACGAACTCTGGCGCACCCTGCGCGACCTTTCCGACGACGGCCTCACCGTCGTCGCCTCCTGCACCGGCCCGGCCCTCGCCGGGCGCTACGCCGACGCCGTCACAGAACTCCCGTGAAGGACCTCCCGTGAAGCCGCTTCCCCTGCACCTCGGCCGCCTGGAGCTCCGGCGGTTCACCCGGTCCCGGCTGACCCGGGCCGCCCTGGTGGGCGTCGTCATGCTGCCCCTGCTGTACGCCGGTCTCTACCTGTGGTCGTTCTGGGACCCGCAGGGCAACCTGAAGAACATCCCCGTCGCCCTGGTGGTCGAGGACCGGCCGGCGACGGTGGACGGCACGACCGTCAGCGCGGGCCGGGACCTGGCCGAGGAACTCCAGGACCGCGAGGTCTTCTCCTGGCACAGGACCGACGCCGCCGAGGCCGACCAGGGCATGCGGGACGGCACCTACTACCTGTCGCTGACGATCCCGCGCGACTTCAGCGCCAACCTCACCTCGCCCTCCGGCGACGCCGAGCCCCGTCCCGCCTGGCTCGGCGTACGGGTGGACACCGGCCGCAGCTACATCATGCGGACGATCTCCGACGCGGTGTTCGACGAGGTCAAGGCGGCCGCCGACCGCAGCGCGGTGAAGGGCTACCTCGACCAGGTCTTCCTGTCCTTCGCCGATCTGCACGACGCCACCGCCAAGGCGGCCGACGGCGCGGGCCGGCTCCACGACGGATCCGCGACCGCGCGGGAAGGCGCGGCCACGCTCAACAAGGGCCTCGGCAGCGCGCAGAGCGCCGTGCGCAAGCTCTCCACCGGCGCGACCACGCTCCAGGACGGGTCGGGGACGCTCGCCCGCGGGCTCGGCGACGCGTACAAGGGCTCGACCCGGCTGACGAGCGGCCTGGCCACGGCGGGTAAGGGCGCGGCCGATCTGCGCGCGGGCCTGTCCAGCCTCGACAAGGGCGCCGCGAAGCTCGCCGAGGGCAACCGGCAAGCGTACGAGAGCGTGCACGCGCTGTCCCCCACGATCAACCGCGCGGCGGACACGTACGTGCCGATCCTGACCGAGAACGGCCCGGCCATCCGGTCGGCGGCGCTGGCCGTGGCCGAGGGCGCCGACACGATCGCGAAAGCTCTCGGCGACCTGCCCGACTCGGTACGGAGCCAGGCCGGGGAGGCACAGCGCGACCTGCGTGCGGTCGAGCGGTGGCTGGACGGCCACCCCGACGCCGACCCCGAGCTGCGCTCCCTCGTCAGCCGGGCGTCCGGCTCCGCGGGCGAACTGGCCGGTACGGCCGGCCGCCTGCAGGACCGGGTCGCGGCCCAGTCCGGCGCGGTGGACGACCTCGCCCGCAAGGCGCGCGCCCTCGCCGACGACGCCCGCGCGCTCGCCGAGGCCGCCCCCGCGCTGGGAAGCAGGCTGGACAAGGCGCGTGACGACTTCAACACGCTGGACGGCGGGCTGAAGCGGCTCACCAAGGGCGCCTCCGACCTGCACGACGGCACCGGAAAGGCGCTGAAGGGCGCCACCTCGCTCGCGAGCGGGATCGGCGAGCTCGGGAACGGCGCGACGACCCTGTCCGCCGGTCTGCGCACGCTCGACAGCGGCGCCGACCGGCTCACCGCGGGCCTCGGCACGCTCGCGTCCGGCGCGGGAAGGCTCGGCGACGGCATCGGCGAGCTGCGCGGCGGCGCGGGGAAGCTCGATTCGGGGCTGGGTGAGCTCGCCGACGGCTCGGGCGAACTCGCCGCCAAGCTGGGCGACGGGGCGGCGCGGATCCCCTCCTACGACGCCGCGGGGCGCGACAGCCGTACGGACATGATGAGCGAGCCGGTCCGGCTCGACACCGAGGTGGACAACGAGGTGCCCAACTACGGCACCGGTTTCGCGCCGTTCTTCGTGCCGCTCGCGCTGTGGGTGGGCGCGATGGTGACGTACATGGTGCTGCGGCCGCTCAACCCGCGCCTGCTCGCGGGCTCCGCCCCGGCCTGGCGTACGGCGCTGGCGGGATGGCTGCCCGGCGTGGCGATGGGCACGCTGCAGGTCGCGGTGCTGCTCGGCGTGCTGCGGTTCGGCCTGGGCCTGGAGGCGCGGAACTGGGCCGGTGTCGCCGCGTTCCTGCTGCTCACGGTGGCGGCGTTCCTCGCGATCGTGCAGGCGGTCAACGCGCTCGCCGGGCCGCCGGCCCGCGTGCTGGTGCTCGCGCTGCTGATGTTGCAGCTGACCTCGGCCGCCGGCACCTATCCGATCGAGACGTCTCCCGGGTTCTTCCAGACCATCTCTCCGTGGTTGCCGATGAGCTGGGTGGTCGCGGGGATGCGGCGGCTGATCAGCGGCGGCGATCCCGCCGTCGTGTGGCAGGCTTGCGGCGTGCTGTCCATCTTCGTCGTCGCCGGCCTCGCGCTGACCATGGTCGCCGTGCGCAGGGGCCGTATCTGGACCGTGCGCAGGCTCAAGCCGGAGCTGGCGCTGTGACCCGGCGGGAAAAGCCGTGACCCGCGAGGACACCAGGAACCGGCTCTTCCGCGCCGCTGTCGAGCTGATCGCCGAGCAGGGGTTCGCCGGGACGACGGTCGACGCGATCGCCGAGCGGGCGGGCGTCGCCAAGGGCACGGTGTTCTACAACTTCGGCAGCAAGGACGCGCTGTTCTCCGCCCTGCTCGACCACGGCATCCAGCGGCTCACCATGTCGCTGGCCGAGGCGGCCGAGGTTCCCTCCGACGCCGCCCCGCTGGCCCGGCTCGACGCGGTCGTGCTGGCCCAGCTGCGCTTCTTCGACGAGTACGGCCCGTTCGCCCGGGTGCTGTTCGGGGAGATGTGGCGCACGGCCTGGCAGGACGCCGTCACCCGGCTCCGGGAGGACGCGCTCGGCGTGTACGAGCGGATCCTCGCGGACGCGGTGGAGGCCGGGGAACTGCGCGAGGACTTCGACACCGGGACCGCCGCCACCGCGCTGTTCGGCATGGCGTTGACGGTCTCGATCGAGCGGCGGGTGCTGCGTCCCGACCGTCCGCTGGAGGAGGTCCACGCCACGCTCGTCGAGCTGATCCACGGCCGAGTGACCAAATCGGTCGAAGCGGGTTAGCCCTCCGAGACGATCTGCAACTAACGTGGTTCGCCGTTCGTCAGGATAAATACGATCTCAACAACCTGATTCGAGGTCGTGCCCCGCCTTCCCCCACGGAGGACGCGTGTACCAGCCCCAGCAACAGAGGAGCCGTCGCAGCTTCGCTCCGTTCATCGTCGCGATCATCCTCGCCGGCGCGCTGATCGTCGGGTTGAAGCTGTTCTTCGGCGGGGGCACCGCCCCGGGTGGCGGAGGCGGCACGTCCGGCGGGGACGGCACGGCCCAGAAGCTGGCCTGCGACGACGGCGGCACGACGCTGACGATCGCGGCGTCCAGCGAGAAGGCCGAGCTGCTCAGGAAGATGGCGAACGGCTACAACGGCCGCGAGGTCGACGGCCGCTGCGTCGACGTGGTGGTCACCTCCAAGCCGTCGGGCGGCGCGATGCAGGCCCTGGCACGCGGGTGGAACACCAAGCTGGACGGCCCGAAGCCGGACGTCTGGTCCCCGGCGGGCACCGGATGGATCACCCTCCTGCGGCAGCGCACCGAGGGGACGGACAAGGGCCAGGTCGTCGGCGCCGACACCCCGTCGATCGCCACGACCCCCCTCGTCATCGCCATGCCGAAGCCGATGGCGCAGGCGCTCGGCTGGCCGTCCAAGAAACTCGGCTGGTCGGACGTCCTCGAACTCGCCAACGACCCCAAGGGCTGGGCGAAGTACGGCCACCCCGAGTGGGGGCAGTTCCGGCTCGGCAAGACCAACCCCAACTTCTCGACGGCGGGGCTGAACGCCACGGTCGGCGCGTACTTCGCGGCCACCGGCCTCTCCGGCGACCTGTCGGAGCAGAACATCACCGACCCCAAGACGCTGGCGTTCGTCCAGGGCGTCGAACGGTCGATCGTGCACTACGGCGACACCACGCTGACCTTCCTCGCCAACCTGCAGCACGCCGACGACCAGGGCGCGGCGATGTCGTACATCTCGGCCGTGACCGTCGAGGAGAAGTCGGTCTGGGACTACAACCAGGGCAACCCGAGCGGCGACCCGAAGACGCTCGGCAAGCACGCCAAGCCCAAGGTGCCGCTGGTCGCGATCTATCCGAAGGAGGGCACGCTCTTCTCGGACAACCCGTACGCCGTGCTGTCCTGGGCGGATGACGCCAAGCGCGCCGCCGCGCTCGATTTCCTGAAATATCTCCACAACGAGGAGCAGCAGAAGGAGTTCGCCTCGTACGCGTTCCGCTCCGCCGACGGCAAGGCGGGCGAGCTGATCACTACGGCGAACGGGCTGAACCCGAAGGAGCCGGGCACCACGCTCAGCGTTCCCATCCCGAACGTGCTCGACAGGACCCTCAAGAGCTGGGCCGAGCTGCGCAAGCCGGCCAACGTGCTCGTCGTCATGGACACCTCGGGCTCGATGGGCGCGGACGTCGCCGGCACCGGCAAGTCCAAGCTCGACCTCGCCCGTGAGGCCGCGATCAACGCGCTGCCCCAGTTCGGCCCGAACGACCGGGTCGGCCTGTGGATGTTCTCCCTCAAGCAGGACGGCAACAAGGACCACCTCGAACTCGTCCCCATGGGCAAGAACAACCGCAAGGCCCTGGTGAGCAAGTTGAACGGCCTCATCCCGAACGGCGGGACCGGGCTGTACGACACCACGCTCGCGTCGTACCGGCACGTGCTGGCGCACAAGAGCCGTGACGCGATCAACGCCGTGGTCTTCCTGACGGACGGCAAGAACGAGGACAACAACTCGATCTCCCTGGACACGCTGCTCTCCGACCTGCGCAAGGAGTCGGGGCAGGAGACGGTCCGGGTGTTCACGATCGCCTACGGCGCGGACGCCGACCTCGACACGCTCAAGACGATCTCCCAGACCACCGACGCGGCGGCCTACGACTCCCGCAAGGCCGGGAGCATCGACGAGGTCTTCACCGCTGTGATCTCCAACTTCTGAGCCAGGAGCCCTCCGTGTCCCGATTCACCGACGAGCTCCGCGACCCCTGGGGGCTCCTTCTCGGCGCCACCGCGGGCGGCGTGGCCTGGGCCGTGAACGTGAATCCCGTCGCCGCCGGGGCGGTCGGCGTCGCAGTCTGGCTGGCCAAGTCGTTCGCCTCCGCCTGGGTGGCCACCCCGGGCGGAACGCGCCGTAGCGAACCGGAGCCGCCGCCGGTCACCAAGGGCAGCGTGGAGGCCGGGTGGCTGCAGCGGGCCGAGCGGGCGGCCCGCTCCTTCGCGGACCTGACCGCCTCGATGCGCGGCCAGATCCTGCTCGACCGGATCGCCGCGATGACCCCGCAGGTGAACGACACCGTCGCGACGCTCCGGCGGCTGGCCGGTCAGGCGTCGATCACCGGCTCGGCGCTGACCCGGTTCGACCCGGGCTTCCTGCACAAGGAGCGGGCACGGCTCACCGCGTCCCGCCGGTCGGCCGGGCCGGACGTCGCGGGTGAGCTCGACCGGTCGATCGCCGCGCTGAACGCCCAGCAGGAGGTGTTCGACCGGCTGACGGCGGCCCGGGGCCGGGTGATCGCCCGCCTGGAGTCCGGGACGATCAGCCTGGAGGGCTTGGTCGCCCGGGTGGTCGAGGTGTCGGCGATGACCGCGACCTCGGCGGCGGACGGCGGCACGGCGGCGCTCGACGAGCTGACCTCCGAGCTGGAGTTCACCCGGCAGAGCCTCCGCGAGGTCGAGGAGGCCACCCGCGACGACCTCGGTTAGCTCGGCAGCAGGCGGGCGAGCTCGGCGGGGCCCGCGTTGGCCCCGGTGCAGACGACGGCGACCTTCCGCCCGGCGAACTCGTCGCGGCGGGCGAGCAGACCGGCCAGCGCGGCGGCGCCCGCCCCTTCGGACAGGGTGTGGGCGTGCGTGAGCAGCAGGCGCTGCGCCGCGTGGATCTCGTCGTCGCCGACCAGCGTGAAGTCCGAGAGGTCCGCGCGCATGATGTCCTGGGTCAGGGCGAAGGCCGACCCCGTGGCCAGCCCGTCGACCGTCGTCTTCACCGGCCGCTGGACCGGCTCGCCGAGACGCCACGAGTCGTGCGCCGCGGGCGCCTGCGCCGACTGGACCGCGATCACCCGGCAGCCGGGCGCGACGGCCCGCGCGACCACGCAGGCCGCCGCCGCGCCGGTGCCCGATCCGACCGGGACGAAGATCGCGTCGAGGTCGGGCCGTCCGGCGAGGATCTCCAGGTAGAGCGTGCCGACCCCGGCGATGATGTCCAGCTCGTCCGCCGGGCTGATCAGCCGCGCTCCCTGCCGCGCGGCACTCTCCCGCGCGTGCCCCGCCGCCTCCACCATGGTCGCTCCGGCGATCTCGACGGTCGCGCCGAGGGCCTCCACCGCCGCGACCTTGGCCGGGTTGGGGTTCTCCGGCATCACGATGGAACAGGGGACACCGAACAGCCGCGCGGCGTACGCCACGGACTGGGCGTGGTTCCCGGTGGAGTACGTGAGCACACCCGTCGATCGATCTTCCATCCGGGCCAGCAGCGTGATGCCACCGCGGACCTTGAACGCGCCCGTCGGCTGGACGTTCTCGTGCTTGACGTGCACCTCGACGCCGGCGACCGCGTTCAGCACGGGGTAGGACCACATCGGCGTCTCGGGCAGGTGCGGGGCCAGGAGCGTCCGGGCGTGCAGGACGTCGCGAAGATCTGTCATGTGCTCCAGGGTCGCGGGACCGGCATTCATCAGTCCAACAGAGATTTTCGCGTTTTTATATAGATACGCTTGATATTTCCATTGGGTCCGCGAGGGGGTGACGATGCTCGATCCCGTACGGCTCCGGGTGCTGGTCGCGGTCGCGGCGCGGGGCTCCGTCACCGCGGCGGCGCGCGAGCTGCACTATTCGCAGCCCTCGGTGAGCCACCACCTCGCCCGACTGGAGGCCGAGACCGGGGCGAAACTGGTCCAGCGGGTGGGGCGCGGCATCCGGCTGACCGAGGCCGGTCGCCTGCTGGCCGAACGCGCGGCGGAGATCCTCGGCCGGATGGAGTCGGCTGCTGCGGAGCTCACCGCCCATGTCGGGCTGCGCGCCGGCCGAGTGCGGCTGGCCGCCTTCCCCTCCGCTCTCGGCACCTTCGTCCCTGCGGCGGCCGTACGTCTCGCGGACGACCATCCGGGGCTGGACCTGCGGCTGGCCGAGGCGGAGCCGCCGGAGGCGCTGCGCATGCTCCGCGCGGGCGACGTGGACGTCGCCGTGATCTTCCGCTACGAGGAGACCGGCCCCGAGGACGACGACATCCGGCTCACGCATCTCTTCGACGACCCGACCTGCCTCGTCACCCCGGCGGGCATCGGCGGCGCGGACGACGCGGGCAGCGTCGGCGCGCACGCGGCGTCGCGGTGGATCGCCGGGTGCGACCGCTGCCGGTCCCACCTGCTCGACCTCTGCTCGCGCGCGGGATTCGAGCCGCGCGTCTCGTTCACGACCGACGACTACGTCGCGGTGCAGGCGATGGTGGCCGCGGGGCTCGGCGTCGCCGTCCTCCCCACGCTGGCGCTGTCCGCGCATCGCTCCCCCGAGATCCGGGCCGTCGAACTGCCCGGGTCCGTCCGGCGGGTGTTCGCCGCGACGTACGGCGAGCCGCCCGACCCGCCCGCCACCGCCGCCCTCCTGGCCGCTTTGACGCGAGGCGAGCCCCCGCGGCATCGGCCGCCTGGATGATGTGATCGGCGATGCCGATGGCGTATGACCTGCAGATCGTCGCCATCGCCGCGGCCACGGCCACAGGGCGGTGGACAGGGCGGTGGACAGGGCCGAAAACCCGATATCGCCAAGATCGGGGCGTCGTCTATGCTCCGCTCCATGCCAGAGATCAGCACACTCGCACTCTTCGCGGCGGCCACGATGGCGATTCTCATCGTGCCCGGCCCCGCCGTGGTCTACATCGTGACGCGCAGCGTCGCCCAGGGCAGGTCCGCCGGGCTGGTCTCGGTGCTCGGCGTGCACGCGGGCTCGGCGATCCACATGGTCGCTGCCACGCTTGGCATCAGCGCGCTGCTCGCGGCCTCGGCGACCGCGTTCACGATCGTGAAGTACGTCGGCGCGGCCTACCTGGTGTGGCTCGGCGTGCGAAAGCTGATGAGCCGGGCGCCGGAGGGCGATGCCCCGGAGCCGCTGCAGGCGTCCCGGACCCGGCTCTTCACCGAGGGGTTCGTGGTCAACGTGCTCAACCCCAAGACGGCGATCTTCTTCCTGGCGTTCCTGCCGCAGTTCGCCGACCCTTCGCGCGGCCCGATCGCGCCGCAGATCGTGCTGTTCGGCGTGGTCTGGATCGTGCTCGGGATGGCCAGCGACGGCACGTACGCGCTGCTCGCGTCGGCGCTCGCCGGGCGGCTGCGGCGTTCCGCCCGGGCCGCGCGTCGGCTGGACATCGGCAGCGGCGTCGTCTACCTGGGACTCGGCGCCGTCGCCGCCCTGACCGGCGAAAGCGCCAAATAGCTCCGACCCGTGGTTCAGGCCCCGGCGGCCCGGGCCGTCTCCCTCGCCCACCGATAGTCGGCCTTGCCCGCCGGGGAGCGGACCATCTCGTCCACGAAGGCGTATGTCCGGGGCACCTTGAACCCGGACAGCCGCTCCCTGCAGTGGGCGTCGAGCTCCTCGAACGTGGGCGAGGTCCCCTCGTACGGCTGGACGACGGCGGCCACCCGGAACCCCCACCGGTCGTCGGGGATCCCGGTGACCACGGCGTCGAACACGGCGGGGTGACCCTTGAGCACCGCCTCGACCTCCTCGGGGAAGACCTTCTCCCCTCCGGTGTTGATGCACTGCGAGCCCCGGCCGAAGACGCGGATGGTCCCGTCCTCCTCCACCAGGGCGAGGTCGCCGGTCAGCAGCCAGCGGGTGCCGTCCTCGTCGGTGACGAACGTCTGGGCGGATTTCTCCGGATCCTTGTAGTACGCGGTGGCGATCCGCCCGCTCTTGGCCACCGTGCCCATCTCTCCGGAGCCCGGCTTGACCGGTCTGAGCGTGTGGTCGAGCACGGCCATCGTCGAGTTCGTGTTGGGCTGGTATTTCATGCCGGACTCGGGTGAGGAGCCGGACACCCCCGACGCGGTGTACCCCGACTCGGTCGAGCCGAAGTTGTCCAGGATCATCGTGTTCGGGAGCGTCTCCTGGAGCCGGTCGCGGACCGCTCCGGTCAGGATCGCGCCGGTGGAGCTGACCACACCGAGCGAGGACAGATCGTAGGAGCCCGCCGCGATCTCCTCGGCGAGCGGCCGGGCCATCGCGTCGCCGGTGATGTTGATCGTGAAGACCCCGTTCCGCTCGATCGCCCGCAGGACGTCGGCCGCGTCGAACTTCGGGGTGTAGACGATCGTCCCGCCGAACCACCAGGCGATGAACGTCGCCATCTGGGCCGCGCCGTGCATCAGCGGCGCCGCCGCCATCATGACCAGCGGGCCGGAGTTCCTGGCCTGCTCGATCACCGCCTCGGGATTCTCCACCGGGTCGCCGTACGGGTTGCCGGCGCCGAACGCCATGAAGAGGTCCTCGACCCGCCACATGACGCCCTTGGGCATGCCGGTCGTGCCGCCGGTGTAGATGATGTAGAGATCGTCGCCGGAGCGCGCGGAGAAGCCCCGGGTGGCCGGGCTGCCGGCAAGGGCCGTGCCGTACGGCACCGCGCCGGGCACGCGGGACGCGCCGCCGACCGCGACGAGGTGGCGCAGGTCGGGAGCCTTCGGCGCGACGGCCGCGACCCGGTCGTCGAACTCGACGTCGAAGAGGAGCGCGACGATGTCGGAGTCGCGGTAGAGATAGAGCAGTTCCGCCTCGACGTACCGGTAGTTGACGTTCACCGGCACCGCGCGGATCTTCAGTGCCGCCAGCAGCCCGGCGACGTACTCCACCCCGTTGTAGAGATGGAGCCCGACGTGGTGGCCGGGCCCGACGCCATGGGCGGCGAGGTGGTGGGCCAGCCGGTTGGCCCGTTCGTCCAGTTCCGCGTAGGTCACCCGCTCGTCGCCGCAGACGACGGCCACGCGGTCCCCTATCGCGTCGGCGAGCCCCTCGAACAGATCGGCGTGGTTGAACTCCATCCTGGGACCTCTCCCTGCTGTTTAGGGCTTCTCGCTTCCGACGATCCACATGGCGAAGAACTGGGCGCCTCCGCCGTACGCGTGGCCGAGGGCGGTGGCGGCGCCGTCGACCTGGTGCTCCCCCGCCATACCGCGCACCTGCAGCGCGGCCTCCGCGAACCTGATCAGGCCGGACGCGCCGATGGGGTTGGAGCTGAGCACGCCGCCGGAGGCGTTCCACGGGATGTCGCCGTCAAGTGCCGTGCATCCCGCCTCGGTGAGCTTCCAGCCCTCGTTCTCGGGCGCGAAGCCGAGGTTCTCCAGCCACATCGGCTCATACCAGGAGAACGGGACGTAGACCTCGGCGACGTCGATGTCCCTGCGCGGGTCGGAGATCCCGGCCTGCCGGTAGACGTCGGCGGCGCAGTCCTTGCCCGCCCGGGGGCTGACGGTGTCCCGCCCGGCGCGCATGAGCGGCTCGGACCGCATGGCCGTGCCGTGGATCCACGCGGGCGTCCCGGTGACCGCCTTCTCGGACGACAACACGATCGCGCAGGCGCCGTCGGACGAGGGGCAGGTCTCCAGATAGCGGATCGGCTCCCAGAGCATCGGCGTCGACTCCACCATCGCCCGGTCGATCCCGGGGATCCGCAGGTGGGCGTAGGGGTTCTTCAGCGCGTTCCGCCGGTCCTTGACCGCGACGAGCGCCCCGATGTGGTCGGGCGCCCCCGACCTGCGCATGTACTCGCGGATGTGCGGGGCGAAGTAGCCGCCCGCGCCGACGACGAGCGAGGCTCCGAACGGCAGGTGCGTGGAGAGCGCCCAGGTGGCGTTGGACTCCGACTGCTTCTCGAACGCGACCACCAGCACGCGGTCGTGCACGCCGCCCTGAACCAGGGACGCGCCCACGAGGGCGGTCGAGCCGCCGACGGAGCCCGCCGTGTGCACCCGCATCATCGGCTTGCCCGCCGCGCCGAGGGCGTCCGCGAGGTACGCCTCCGGCATCATGACGCCCTCGAACAGGTCCGGGGCCTTGCCGATGACGACCGCGTCGATGTCCGCGAAGGTCAGCCCGGCGTCGTCGAGCGCGCGGATCGCCGCCTCGCGGACCAGGCCCGCGATCGAGACGTCCCTGCGCTTGGTGGTGTAGCGCGTCTGGCCGACGCCGATGACGGCGCAGCGGTTACCCACGGTCCGCTCCTTCCGGGGACTCGGCAGCCGACTCCAGCACCGTGACGAGGTTGTGTTGGAGGCAGGGCCCCGAGCTGGCGTGGGCCACGGCGCGGCGCGCCCGGCCGTCGAGGATCCGCCGCGCGGCCTCGCCGACGCGGATGAGCCCGGTCGCCATGACCGGGTTGGCGGCGAGCGGCCCGCCCGACGGGTTGATCACCGTGCCCTCCGGAAGTTCGAGTGCCTCGCGCAGGATGAGCTCCTCATGGCTGAACTGGACGTGCAGCTCGGCCACGTCGACCGGCCCCTTGCCGACGCCCGCCGCGCGCGCGGCGTCGGCCGCCGACGGCGACCTGGCCAGGTCCCGCATGCCGAGATAGTGCGGTTCGATCCGGTGCGCGATGCCGCCGATGTACGCCGGGTTCTCGGCCAGTTCCCTGGCCAGGTCGCCCGCCGCCAGTACGACCGCCGCCGCGCCGTCCGTGATCGGCGCGATGTCGTACGGCCGGAGCGGATCGTCCTCGTACCCGTCCCCTGACGGGTCGGGCAGGTCGAGGGCGTGGGGATTGGCCCGGCCGTCGGCGCGGCTGCGCCGTACGATCTCGTCCAGCGCGCCCCGGTCACCCCCGAGCGCGGCGGCCTGCAGCGCGGCGTACGAGACCTGGTCGAGGCCGAGCGGCGCGAGATAGTACGGGTCGAGCTGGAGCGTCATGATCTGCCGCAGGTCGCCCGTCGACGACTTACCGAAGCCGTAGACGAGGGCCGAGTCGATGTCGCCGTGCTGCAACCGCACCCACGCCTCGTACAACGCGAACGCGCCGTCCATCTCGACGTGGCTCTCGCTGATCGGCGGCCAGGCGCCGAGCGCGTCGAGCGCGGAGACGAACGAGAACGGCGCCCCGGCCAGGTAGTCGCACGAGCCGGAGCAGGTGAAACCGAACGTCGTGAGCCCGGTCGTCCGCCGGACCTCCTCGATCACCGGGTGCAGCATCTCGGCCTCGGTCAGGCCGGTGTCGTGGCCGGTGTGCACGGTCTGGGCGAACGCCACGATCGCGACCTCGCGCATCAGTCCCCACCTCCCGGCCGGCCCGCGGAGAGATCGGCGTCGGGCTCGCCGGTGGGGGCGAACCACCTGATGTTCGTCATGGACATCGTCCGTTCCTCGGGCGGCACCCAGACGGCCCTCACCCGCATGCCCTGCCGCACCTCGTGCGCGGGGATGCCGCCGACCAGGGCGATCATCGGGATGTCGGCGCCGTCGAGCAGGATGTACGCGGAGACGAACGGCACCTCGGGAGCGCGCGGATCGGGCAGATTGTTGATCGCGAAGGTCTCGACGGTCCCGGTGTCGGCGACCTCGCGCTCCTCCTCGATGACCGAGCCGCACGCCGGGCAGGAGATCCGATAGGGCACGTAGACCTGGTCACACCCGGCGCAGTACCCGCCGACGAACACCCCGTCGCGGATGCCCTCAAGGAAGCGGGTGAGCGCCCGGCCCGGCCGTACGCGGTACTCCGCGCGCACCGGAGCGGTGATCATGGTGGCCTCGGGGACGAAGCACTCGATGTCGGTGATGTGGCCGGAGGTCTCGGTCCGCCACCGGGGCCGGACCCGCAGTCCGGGCCGCATCGCCCTGGAACCGCCCGCGTCGACCACGTGGACGAGTGAGGTGTCCGCGCCGTCCAGCCTGATCGTCGCCCAGGCGAACGGGCGGTCGAGCGGGTGGCCCGGACGCGGCGCGCTCACCCAGGCCCACGTCTCGACGGTTCCAGCCGGGCCGACCTCGACGTACTCGCCGGTCACGGACTCGCCGGTGGCCGGGTCGTACTCCAGGGGAGGCACCAGCACCCGCTCCGCCGCCGTACGGACTCCGACGATGCGCCGGTCGCGCAGTTCGGTGAGGAAGCGGCCGATGACCGGTCCGGTGCTCCGGGTGTAGCCGCCGGGGAACTCCAGGACGTGCCGCGCCTCAAGCGGCTCCGGTACGGCCCGCGCGTCGGTCGGTACGTCGGTCGGCGCGTCAGATGGCACGGTCCCTGCCCTTCCAGTAGGGGTCGCGGAGTTTGCGTTTGAGCAGCTTGCCGTTCGGCTCGCGCGGCATCTCGGCGATGAAGTCGATGCTCTTCGGCCACTTCATCTTCGCCAGGCGGCCCTTGAGCGAGTCGAGGATCTCGGCGGCCAGCTCGGGTCCGGGGATCTCGCCGGGCGCGGGCTCGACGACGGCCTTGATCTGCTCGCCCCATTCGTCGTCCGGGATGCCGAAGACGGCCGCGTCGGCGACCTTGGGGTGGACGAGAAGCTCGTTCTCGATCTCGGCGGGGTAGATGTTGGCACCGCCTGAGATGATCAGGTCGGCCTTGCGGTCGCAGAGGAACAGGAAGCCGTCCGCGTCGAGATAACCGATGTCGCCGACGGTGAAGTAGTCACGCAGCCGGCCCTCCTCGGTCTTGCCGGGGTCGCCCTTGTACTCGAAGCGGACGCCGGCCATCTTGATGTAGATCGTTCCGGGGGTGCCGGTCGGGACCTCGTCGAGGTTGTCGTCGACGACGAGGATCTCGCTGATCGGCCAGGCGTTGCCCACCGTGCCTGGGTGCTTCTTCCAGTCCTCGGGGGTCGCGATCGTGCCGCCGCCCTCGGTGGCCGCGTAGTACTCGTAGATCACGTCGCCCCACCACTCGAGCATCTGGAGCTTGACCGGCACCGGGCAGGGCGCGGCGGCGTGGATCATCCAGCGCAGCGAGGACAGGTCGTACTTCCGGCGCGTCTCCTCGGGCAGTGACAGCAGCCGCTTGAAGTGCGTCGGGACCATGTGGGAGTTGGTCACCCGGTGCTTCTCGCACAGCCGCAGGGTCTCCTCGGGGTCCCACCTGTCCATGTAGACGAGGGTGTGGCCCATGTGCAGGGCCGTGCCGCCGAACTGGGTGACCGCGGTGTGGTAGCTCGGCGAGGTGACCAGGTGCGCGTTGGGCCGCCCCGGCGTGATCCCGAAGAACCCGAGGAGGAACGTCATCAACTCGCCGGAGTCGTCCGGGTCCAGGCCGTTGAGCGGCCGTCGCACTCCCTTGGGCCGGCCCGTCGTGCCGGAGGTGTAGTGCATGGTCGCGCCGGCCGTGCGGTTCTCGGGGAGGGTGTCCGGGTGGCCGTCGGTCAGGTCGGAGGCGGGGCGGAACCCCTCGACCCGGCCGAACGCGAAGCACCGCTCCGGCGCGATGCCCGACTCCTCGGCTCCCCTGGCGCCCTCGGCCGCGTACCGCTCGTGCACGAAGAACGCCTTGGCCTCGCTGTCGGCGACGATGTAGCCGATCTCGAGGCCGGTCAGGTGCCAGTTGACCGGGGTGTAGTACCACCCGGCCTGCAACGCGGCGAGATAGAGCACCAGGCCGTCCGCGCCGTTGGGCACCAGGCCGCAGATGCCGTCACCCGGCTGGAGACCCAGCTCGCGGAGCCCGTGGACCAGGCGGTTCGCCCGTGCGAGCAGGTCTCCCGCCCGGTGTTCCGTGCCGTCGGGGTCCACCGCGGCGATCCAGTCCGGGTCGGCCTGCGCGATCCTCCAGAAACCAAGCGAGCCCATGTCCATGCTCCCTGTCCGGTGCGTTCCGTGCGCCCGATTCGTACCCCGAGGCCGCCCGTCGTGGCGCGGCCACCCGTCGGCCGGTGATTCACAAACGAGAATCGGTTCTAGTACGTTGCGGGCAGACTAACCCGGCCACCGACGCCGATCAAGCGCTTGATTTGCCCATCTGGCGAGAGCGGGAGTGGCCGATCTAGGATCGGTTCTCGTAACCAAGCGCTTGACTCAAGCGAGGTGTCCGTGGATCTTCTGCCGATCAGCACACCGCACTGCCGGGTCGAGAGGGACGGCGCCGTCGTGATCGTCACGATGGACCGCCCCGAGGCCAAGAACGCGCTCTCCACGGACATGCTGGTCGGCCTGGCCGACGCGTGGACGTACATCTCCGCCGAGCCGGAGGTCCGGGTCGGCATCCTGACCGGGGCGAGCGGCACCTTCTGCGCCGGAGCCGACCTCAAGGCGATGGGCTCCCCCTCCGGCGACGAACAGGTCCGGCGGCGGGCCGCGGAGATCGAGAACTACCACTGGAAGGGCCTGCTCCGGGACACCGCGTCCCTGCCGACCAAGCCGATCATCAGCGCTGTCGAGGGATACGCGGTGGCGGGCGGCACCGAACTCCTCGTCGGGACCGACCTGCGCGTCGTCGGCGAGAGCGCCACCCTCGGCCTCTTCGAGGCCAGGCGCGCGTTGTTCCCCATGGGCGGCAGCGCCATACGGCTCCCGCGCCAGATCCCGTACGCCTTCGCGATGGACGTCCTGCTCACCGGCCGGGCGGTCACGGCGGCCGAGGCGCTGGCGATGGGCCTGGTCAACCGGGTCGTCCCGGACGGTCAGGCCCTTTCGAGCGCGCGCGAGCTGGCCGCCGAGGTCGCCGCCTGCGGGCCGCTCGCCGTACAGGCCATCCTGCGCGCCTACCGCGAGACGCTGGGGATGGGCGAGGCCGAGGCGCTGGAGGTGTCGGACGCCATCGGCTGGCCGGTGATCGGTTCCGACGACGCCAAGGAGGGCTCGCGCGCCTTCCGGGAGAAGCGCCCGCCGATTTACCGGGGTAAATGACAAAAGCTGACAGAAATCCCGGCACTGCTGTGAATTGGGACTGTTCGCGAAATCGGAGGCGCGTTACGATCCCTCCCACCTATACCAAGCAGTAACTTGGTTAACCCCCCTGGAGGACCTCCGATGCCCCCGCGTAGCGCGATCATGACCGCCGCCGGCGCCGCCTTACTGGCCCTCGTCCCGGCGACCTCGGCCCAGGCGGCCCAGGCGGCCCGAGCCGACGACGTGACCTACTACCTCGCCCTCGGCGACTCCCTCGCGGTGGGAGCGCAGCCGTTCGGGCAGGGGAACGCGAACATCCCGACCGACGAGGGCTACGCCGACCAGCTGTACGCGAAGCTCAAGGCCGACGAACCCACGCTCCAGCTCGTCAAGCTCGGCTGCCTCGGCGAGACCACGAAGTCCTTCGTCCAGGGCGGCGTCTGCTCGTACGACGGCGCGAAGTCGCAGCTCGCCGCGGCGAAGAACTTCCTGCGCAAGAACGGGTCCAAGGTCAGGTACGTCACCGTCAGCATCGGCGCGCAGGACGTGTACGGCTGCATCACGGCCGACGGCGGCGCGGACACCGGATGCATGCTCAAGGGCACCGCCTCCGCCGCCCTCTACATGCCGCAGGTCACCGGCGGCCTGAAGCTGGCGGCGCACCGCTCCACCCGGCTGATGGGCATGGACTGGTACAACCCGGGCGTGGCCGCCTGGCTGCTCGGCGACGACGGCAAGAGCCAGGCCAAGCAGTCCGTACTGCTCAACGACACGCTCAACGGCACCATGAAGGTCAACTACGGCGCCTGGGGCTTCACGATGGCCAAGGTCAACGCCGACTGGCAGGCCAAGAACTGGACCGAGGACACCCCGTTCGGCTGGCCGCGCAACGTGTGGGAGCTGGTCGCGCGCAGCTGGATCGCCAACGTGCCCGGCGACTGGCTGCCGAAGGGCCACGGCTACGGGAACATCGCCGAGACCTTCTACGCGGTGGCCCGCTGACAGAGCTCGCGGGACGTCACGGGGTGGTGCTGGGGACGGGCGTCCCGAGCACCACCCCGGTCACGCACAGCTTCACGTCCGCGTCCGCCAGGGTGAGGCTCATCGCGGCGCCGGTTCCCTTGATGGGGAAGTAGGCCGCCGCCCCCTCCCCTTTCCTCAGGTCGACCGCCACCCGCGCCTCGCCCAGCCGTACGGTGGCCGCGCCGGCCCCGTCGGCGACGTAGGTGAACCCGCCCACGGCGTACTCCCCGTCTGACCGTACGGGGAGCGTCACGGTGTCACCCACCTGCGGGAAGCACGCCATCCCCTTCCCCTTCCCCGGTTCCGGTACGGCGTAGCCGCCGAGGATCCGCAGTGGCACCAGGCTCCGGCCGTCCTCGGCGAGGACCACGGGGGCGGCGGCGGGACGCGGATCACGCATCCGGCTACGCAGCGGCTCCGGGGCGAGCGGGCTGAGTACATGCGAACTGAGGTTGCCCTCGCCGAACCCGTAGATCAGCACGTCTCCCGGGAGCGGCTGCGGATACACGTCGGCCGTCGCCGGAGCCTTCGCGAGCGTCGTCCGTACCGCCTCCATGTAGGCCCGCGCCCGCGCCCGCTGGGCCTCGAACTGCGTGACGTACCCGTCCGCCGAGACGTACGACGCGGCGAGGAACGCGCAGACCAGCACGGCCGAGATCAGCGGTACGGCCAGGCCGCGCGGCGGCCGCGCCCGGTAGGGCCGGGCCTCCTCCTCCACCGGCAGGAGGGTCAGGCCGACGCAGAGGGCGAGCACGACGGCGGCGTCGGCCAGATAGCGGGGTTCCAGCGCCTGCGTCTCGAAGAGTCCGCGCCCGAGCAGCACCGGGACGAGGTCGGCGAGCACCAGGTAGACGACGAGGATCGTCCACGCGCGAAGCGCCCGCGCCCGCAGGGCCGCCGTCGCCAGCGCGTACAGCACGAGCACGGCCCAGGCGAGCGCGATGACCGTCCAGGAGGGCGCGACGAGACCGCCGAACCAGGTGCCGGGGCCGCCGAGCGCCGTCGTGGGGAAGGTCTCGCCCAGGAGTCTCCCGGCGAACCGGGTGCCGGCGCCGAACGCGGGCAGGGTCACCGGCTGGTCGCTGGTGTCGGCCCTGGCCAGGTAGAGCGCCGCGGACGGCACCGCGACCACGACGAGCGCGCCCCACACGGGAAGGGCGCCGCGCAGCGCGGCCCACCCGCCCCGCCACCACGAACCGGTCGCGGAATACGCACTGGTGAGCAGGAACAGCAGCAGCGGGACGCCGATCGCGGCCTTGAGGAAGAACGACGCCAGCCCGAAGAGGAACCAGCCGGCCACGGCCACGACGTGGCGGATCCGCCGGGTGCGCAGGTAGTGCACGTGCGCGGTGAGGGCCAGGCAGATCGCGAGCTGCAACGGCACGGCCTCCAAGCCCGCGGCCCACCACAGCAGGCCGGGCAGGGTCAGCGGCGTGAAGAGGTAGAGCCCGAGCGGCACCAGGATCAGCGGCCGGGCCCCGAACAACACCCGGAGCAGCCGGTACATCGCGAGCGAGGCCGCGGCCTGCATCGCCAGCAGCGCGCCGCTCGCCAGATCCCATCCGAAGGCGTCGATCCTGGTGACGACCCACGCGAGCGCGAACCCGACGGGCAGAAGCTTCGGCCCCCACGGCGCGGTGAGGTAGTCCCACCCGAAGTCCCGCTCGGCGGCCCTGGCGACGAAGGCGAAGTCGTCCCCCCAGAAGTAGCCGCGCGCGAACAACGACCCCTTCCAGAACACCTGCAGCGCGACGAGCACGAGCGCGGCGAGCGGCAACGTCCACCGCCGGAGGAAGGCCACGCTCACCCAGGAGGGCAGCTCGATCTCGAAGCTCTTCGCCTCGGTATCCCCGCCCCCGGCGGTTCGAGGTCTCGGTTCCACCGGCTCCGCTCCCCTGTGAGGTCGGCACACCGCCGCAGCGATACTGGGCCGCGGCGGGCCGAAATCATGCTGGAAGTCACGTTCTACCGCAGATCACCACGATGGGATGAGCACACGGCGATAACGTTTGATCGGAAGCCGGTGGCCCGTTTTCTCCGGGTTCAGTCGTGGCCGTCGTCGGTGATGCGGCCGAGGCGTTCCATGGCCTCGACGTATCCCTCGACCATGTCGAACACGACCTGCTTGGCGGGCTTGACCTGGTTCATCGTGCCGATGATCTGGCCGGCGGGGAACGTGGCGAGCTCACCCGCGTCCGATCTGCCGATCCGGCGCAACGCCTCGGAGACCAGCATGAACTGGAGCGGCATCGGCAGGGTGCCGGGCGACTCCTCCGACTCCCACGCGTCGGTCCACTCGTTCTTGAGCAGCCGGGCGGGCTTGCCCGTCCAGCTCCGCGACCTGACCGTGTCGCGTGAGGTGGCGGTCAGGATCCGGCGGCGGGCCATCTCCGGGGTGTCGGCCTCCTCGACGGTGAGCCAGATGGACCCGGTCCACACGCCGTCGGCGCCGAGGGCCATCCCCGCCGCCATCTGGCGGCCGTCCCCGATGCCGCCCGCGGCGAGAACCGGCACGTCGACCGCGTCGACCACCTGCGGGATGAGCACCATCGTGGAGATGTCCCCGGTGTGCCCGCCCGCCTCGGTGCCCTGGGCGACGACCACGTCCACGCCCACCTCGACCTGCTTCACGGCGTGGCGCGGGGTGGAGGCGAGCGCCGCCACCTTGACCCCGTGGGAGTGCGCCAGCTCCACCACGTCGGCCGGGGGCGGGCCGAGGGCGTTGGCGAGCAGCGCGATCGGATGCCGCAGCGCCACCTCGACCTGCGGCCGCGCGGTCGCGTCGGTCCAGCCGAGCAGCACCTTGGTGGGTTCGCCGCCTTCGAGCGGCGGCACACCGTGGCCGGCCAGCAGATCCTCGACGAACTGGCGGTGCGCGGCCGGGATCATCCCCTGGAGCCTGGCCACCAGCTCGGTCGGAGAGTCGACGCCGAGGTCCGACCCCTCGTAGGAGGCGGGCATGACCACGTCCACGCCGTACGGCCGGCCGCCGACGTGCTCATCGATCCACTTGAGCTCCAGTTCGAGCTCTTCCGGGGTGAAGTTCAGGGCGCCGAGGACGCCCATGCCACCGGCGCGGCTGACCGCGGCGACGACATCACGGCAATGGCTGAAGGCGAAGATCGGGAACTCGATCCCGAACATGTCGGTGACACGTGTCCGCATGGCCTCGACTGTATGTCCGCCCCACCGAGACTGCAACGTGTTCTAGTAAGAAGCTTCGGAGAGTGACGGGAAGCGCCCTGCTACTGATCGGTAACCAGGCGCGCGGAGCATAATAGAACACGTTCTACTCCGACGTCACCGGGGCATGCGCCGCCAGATCGCGCGCGGGAGCAGCCGCATGACCGTGAAGGCCGGCCGCAGCTTCGCCGGCACCCACACCACCTGGGCCCGCGACCTGAGCGCCTCCATCACGGCGTCGGCGACGACGTCGACGGTCACCGACATCGGAGCGGGGGTCATGCCCTCGGTCATCCGGCCGATCACGAACCCCGGCCGGACGACCAGGACCCGCGCCCCCGAGCCGTGCAGGGCGTCTCCCAGCCCCTGGGCGAACCCGTCCAGCCCCGCCTTGGCCGAGCCGTACACGAAGTTGGCCCGGCGGACCCGCACCCCGGCGACCGACGACAGGACCACCAGCGTGCCGTGACCCTGCTCGCGCAGCCGGCGCGCCGCCGCCAGGCCGACCGAGACGTGGCCGCCGAAGTTGACCGCCACGTCCCGCGCGGCGGCCTCCGGATCCTTGTCGTAGGCCGCCTGGCTGCCCAGTACGCCGAACGCCGGGATCACCACGTCGAGGTCCCCCAGCGTGGCCGCGGCCTCCTCGACCAGATCCCCGTGAGTCTCGGGGCGCGCCGCGTCGAAGTCGGTCACGTGCACCTCGGCGCCGAGCGCGCGCAACCGCTCCAGTTCCTCCTCGGGGACCGTGCCGCCGCGCGCCGCCAGCATCACCCGGCTCGCGCCGTCGCGAACCAGGCGCGTCACGATCGCCAGGCCGATCTCGCTCCGGCCGCCCAGCAGCAGCACCGTGTCCACCGAACCCAGAGCGTTCCTCACGCCCACCACTCCTCGTACGTCCTGGTCGTCCTGGTCGTCACGGCTCGTCCCGGCTCACAGGCACAGCCTCCTGGCCAGGTCGGAGCGGAACAGGCCGTCGGGGTCGGCGGCGTCCCTGATCGCGCGCCACTCGTCCAGCCTCGGATAGCTCGCGGCCATCACGGAGGCCGGCATCCGTGAGTCCTTCGCCAGGTAGAGCCGCCCGCCCGCCGCGACGACCCACTCGTCGAACCCGCGCAGCAGCCCGGCCAGCCCGCGCTGGCCCGTCGGGATGTCGAGTGCCAGCGTCCACCCCGGCATCGGGAACGACAACATCCCGGGGGTGCCCGCGCCGAAGCGCTTGAGCACGGTCAGGAACGACACGACCCGCCGCTCGGACAACGTGGAGACCACCCGCCGCAGGGTGTCCTCGGCACCGAACGGCACCACGAACTGGTACTGGACCAGGCCGCGTGAGCCGTACATCCGGTTCCACTCGCCGACGCCGTCCAACGGGTGGAAGAAGGGGGTGATCCCCTGGATGAGGCCCCGCCTGGCGTTGGGCGCCTTGCCGTACCAGACGGCGTTGAAGGCGCCGACCGTGGCCCGGTTGAGCAGGCCGTCCGGCACCCAGGGCGGCGCGACCAGGCGCGGACGCGGGGCGAAGGCGAGCGGGTCGCCCCTGACCTCGCCGCGCGTCGCGTGGTCGCCGCGCGTGAGCACGCTCCGGCCGGTACGGCTCCCGCGCGCCATCAGGTCGATCCAGGCCACGGTGTAGCGGTAGCGGTCGTCGGTCGTGGTCATCACGTCGAGCGTCTCGTCCAGGTCGCGGGTCCGCTCGACGTCCACCCGCATCCGGGACGTCTCGATGGGGACGCACGAGAAGGTCGCCTCGACGATCACGCCGGTCAGGCCCATGCCGCCCACGGTCGCCCAGAACAGGTCGTCGTCCGGCCCGAGCACCCGGGCTCCGCCGTCGGCCGTGACCAGTGTCAAGGAGCGCAGGTGCGCGCCGAACGACGAGTCGACGTGATGGTTCTTGCCGTGGACGTCGGCCGCGATGGCCCCGCCCACCGTGACGTACCTGGTCCCCGGCGTGACCGGCACGAACCAGCCGCGCGGCACCAGGGCGGTCATCAGGTCGTGCAGGCTCGTCCCCGCCGAGGCGGTGACCTCGCCCGCCTCCGGATCCAGGGTCCAGGACGCCGGGAGGGCGGTGCAGTCCAGCACCGTTCCGCCCGCGTTCTGCGCCGCGTCGCCGTACGCCCTGCCGAGGCCGCGTGCGATGAGGCCACGCCCGGTCCCGGGTGCCGCGGTCTCCTTCAGCAGCGCCGCGACCTCGTCGGCCGAGCCGGGGCGCGCGAGCGCGGCGGAGGTCGGGGCGGTGCGTCCCCAACCGGTCAGAAGCGTCATGTCAGGTAGATCCCGATGGCGAGCAGGAGGAGCAGCAGGACGAGGAACAGCTGCAACGGCCGATCCCGGAGGGCCAGTTCCTCAGGTTCCTCCCCTATGCCGCGATCCACAAGTAGGGCATGCCTCAGGACGACGAGGACGAACGGGACGATGCTCAGCGCGTAGAAGCCGAGCGCCGTTCCCTTGTGCTCCTGCAACGCCCACAGGCAGTACGTCACGATCATCGCGCCCGAGGTCATCGAGCGGACACCGGACAGATAGGACGTCGTGTACACGCTGAGCGTCGAGCGGGTGCCGCGGGACTTCCCGGCGTTCCGGCTGTTCGCGGCGTTTGTAAGTTTCACCCCCTTCCGCTCCTGGGCCCGCAGCTCGGCCTCCCGCTTGCCCGCGACCAGCAGGAGCGACCCGAGCGTGATCACGACCAGGAACCAGCTCGTGACCGGCACGGCCACGGCCACCGCGCCCGCGTACGCCCTGACGACGTGGCAGCCCGCCACCGCGACGAGGTCGACCACCGGCTGGTGCTTGAGCCAGATCGTGTAGGAGAAGGTCAGCGCGAGATACCCCGCGACGACCAGGCCGAGCCGCCATCCCCCGGCCAGGCCGACGGCGAGACCGGCGACCAGCAGCAGCACGCCGGTGATCCGGGCCACCGGGACCGGGACGATGCCGGCCGCGATCGGCCGGAACCGCTTGCGGGGATGGTTGCGGTCCGCCTCCGCGTCGGCGGCGTCGTTGAAGAGGTACGTGGCGCTGGCCGCCAGGCAGAACGCGGCGAACGCGATGAGCGAGTCGCGGACACCCGGCCAGGTCGTGAGCACCCCGGCCGCGGCCGGAGCCGCGAACGTCAGCACGTTCTTCAGCCACTGCCGGGGACGGCAGGCCCGTACCAGGCCGACGGCGAGAGACCTCCCCACGCGAACGCCCGCCGGTGGCGGAACCACCGGCGGGCGAACTGGAGCGCTCTTGCGGCTCATCAGGCGTCGCGGGACGAGGGGACGCGCAGTAGCAGGACCCCGCCGAGGACGAGGGCGATGCCCACGATCAGCGAGACCAGCGGAATCGTGGTTCTGATGAGGGTGATCTGGCTCAGGTTGTCCCTGACCGTGCCGACCAGATCGCTGACGGACTTCGGGGTCATGACCGCGGTGGCGATGAACGCGGGCTTCCGCTCGACGCCGTCCTTGGTCTTGAGCACCTCGTGGCGCTGCTGCTCCTGCTTGACCGGAGCCCCGGTCGCGGGTTCCACCCAGTACGTGTTCACGCCGTCGTACACGCGGTCGACCTGGACGTCACCGGTCTCGGTCATGCCGAGCACCGCCGCGGGGGCGCTGAGCGTCTCGATGACCGTCGGCGGCACCTTCTGCACGAACTTGTAGACCGGCAGGCCGTTGATCGTGTCCTCGCCCGCGAACGTCGCGTCGTACGCCGCGTGGGTCGTGGAGTTGAAGACCTTGTACGTCTTCTTCTCGACGCCGAAGGGGAAGAGGTAGATCTGTCCTTCGAGCTGCACGGGCTCCGTGTCGACGTTCGCGCCGCAGCAGTTCACGCCGACGCCGTCGTACTTGTTGAACGCGCTGCGGAACTGCGTCAAGGAGATGAGCGGTCTCTGGTTGGTGACGTCGTTGACCGCGGTGACCTGGTCCCAGACGACGTGGTCGTCCTTCGCCTCCTTGACGTCGCCGCGTGTGGTGACGGTGATGTCGAGCGTCCCGGTGAGCACCTTCAGGTCCTGCTTGCTGAAGTACTGCGCGTTCTCCGCCGTGAGGGTGGTGATCCCCCATTGGTCGGCCGGGGCCTGGATCAGCTTGCCCGCCGCCTGGAACTTGATCAGTGGTGCGAGAACGATGAAAAACGCGCCGACTGCCAACAGAACCACACCAACTAAGCGGCGCATCGCTCCTCCTGGGGGGCGGGGGTATCGTCTGCCGTTTTGTTCTGAAAACCGGTTCTATTTCGCGATATGTTAGTGCGCAGAGTGATCCACGTCACGAGGGATGCGGAAAAGTGACCGAAACAGGTTCTAGCGACGGGCCGCGCTCCTTCCCTCGTTCGGTCCTCGGCCGCCCTTCCCTGGCGGGGTCGGGAGCCGCGTCGGGAGGACCGGGAGCCGCGTCGGCGGGGTCGGAAGGGCCGGCGGACGTGGGCTTGCCCTCCATCGCGGGGCATCAGACGTCACTCGACGGCATCCGCGCCGTCGCGGCCTTCGGCGTCCTGCTGTTCCACGTCTCGATCGAAACCGGCGTCGCCCTGCGCAGCGGATTCTTCGGTGGGCTGCTCGCCCGGGGCGAGGTGGGCGTCCCGATCTTCTTCACGCTGTCCGGGCTGCTGCTGTACCGGCCGTGGGTCCAGTCCGTGCTCGACGAACGGCGTGAGCCCGACACGCAGACCTATCTGTGGAAGCGGTTCTTCCGCATCATGCCCGCGTACTGGCTGGTCGTCACGGTCGCCCTGCTGCTGTGGGCGGACGCCCATCGCACGGACGCGTGGACCTGGACCGAGATGCTGCTGCTCCTCCACAACTACGACATCGACCACTGGTGGTTCGGTCTCGGGCCACGAGGGCTCGGCCAGATGTGGAGCCTGTCGGTCGAGGTCGCGTTCTACCTCACCCTGCCGATCATGGCCGCGTTGCTCCGGGCGTACGCGACAAGGGGTGGCGTCGCGGATGTCGGCCGTCGCGCGAAGCGACTCCTGATCGGACTCGCCGCCCTCGGGGCGGTTTCGTACATCTACACGATCTTCGAGTTCTATCCGGAGTATCGGCCCTGGATGAATCTCTGGCTGCCGCGCTCCTGGACGTTCTTCGTCCCCGGCATGATGCTCGCGGTGATCGCCGTGTGGGCGCGCCTGGAGGACGGGTGGCCGCGCCGCTTCGCCCACGCCATCACGTCATCGACCGGGACACTCTGGCTGATCGCGGCTCTGGCGTATGTCATCGCGGCGACCCCCGTCACCGGCGCCCGCTTCGTGGGCATCGACGGCCTGTGGACCGGGCTGTTCGAGCAGATCCTCTACACGACCGTGGCGTTCTGCCTGGTGGCACCGGCCGCGCTACAGCCCGACCGGCCGAACGTCGTGCGCTCCCTGCTCGGCAACCGGGTGATGAGCTACCTCGGCCGGATCTCGTACGGCGTGTTCCTCTGGCAGTTCGTCGTCCTCTATCTCTGGTACGACTTCACCGGCCAGCAGACCTGGACCGGTGACCTGCTGCTCAACTTCGTCCCGGTGGCTTTGATCACCGTGCTGGTCGCGCATCTGACGTACCGGTTCGTCGAGGAACCCGCCCGCCGCCTGATCCGGTACGTGAACCCCCCGCGGCGCCCGGCGCCGAAGGAGCCGGCCCTCGAACCGGTCCCGTGAGCACGGCTCCTCGCACTGCGCCGAGTTCCACGCGACGACGGAACGGCAACACGGCCCGGAGCATCGACCATGGCGGCTCTTCGACATTGAGGGAATGACTGACCACCAGCGCCGTTCATCTTCGGATAGTCGCCGTTTCCTGGATCTCTGGTCCACCGTGAGCGAGGTCCGTCAACCGCAGGGAGCCGTTCTCCACCTTCGGCTCCTGATGCCTTCGCCCCTGCTGTGGACGAGTGCCGCTGGACTGCGGCCGGCCAGCCGACCGATCCGCCGTACGCACCTGAGGTCCCGCTGGGGAGTCCCACCCCGCCGTACGCGCCTGCCGCTCCCCACCGCCTCGCGCTCCTAGAGCTCCCCGTCACCTTGCCGCTCTCAGCTCCTGGGGTTCCACCTCGCCCACCGTCGAACACCACCCTCTGCCTCGCCGCTGTCCTCCGTCCCCTATTACTCCCCGCCCGTCCCTTGATCCCCACCGCCACTCATCTCTCGGGGGCCACCACCGTGCCTCGCCCCCGATGCGTGAGTACGGGCCAGAGCCGAGACCCAACGAAAACAGGCCCCAATAGTTATTGAGAACGGAATTGTGATTCCAGGTTAATATCTCTCAGATTCCTCGCGAGACCGTTCGGAGGGCGTTTTTGTCGGTGGTGATTGTTAGCGTTGCAATGTGAATATCGAACGGCAGCCGATCCCCGACGGCCTGGGCGACATGCCCCCAGGCGTGGGGCTGGCCGCCGTACTGGACGGGATCGATATCGCCAGGCTGGACGGCTTCGACGCCGTGATCGTGATGCAAGCCTACGCCCGCCTCGAAGCACACGTGCAGGCCCGCAAAGCCGTCGTGATGGCCGAAGTCGGCCTGTATGAGATTTCCGTCTCCGGCATGGAGAAAATGCCCGAGCCGGACAAGAATTCCCCCGACGAGATCCGGGCGGCGTTGCGTCTCACCCGCCGCGCGGCTGAACGTGAATACGGTCTCGCCTATGACTTGAAGGTGCGTCTCCCGGCTGTGCGTGACGCCCTGTCGGCCGGTCTGCTCGATAAGGCGCGGGCGGTGGTGTTCTGCGACTGGCTGGAAGACGTCCCCCTCGAACTCGCCCGAGCGGTCGCGGCTCATCTGCTGCCCAAGGCGGCGAAATGGACGACGAGTGAGCTCCGGGAGAAGATCAAGAAACTCTTGATCGCGGCCGATCCGACCTGGGCCCGCCGTAAGTACGAGCGGGCTGTTCACCAGCGGCGGGTGATCGGGGTACGGCATGCCGACGGTTCGGCGAGCATCACCGGCCAGCAGTTGCCGGTGGATCAGGCGGCGGCCGCGATCGCCCGGGTGGACGCCATCGCCGTACGAGCGAAGAAGTCCGGCCTGCACGCCCCGATCGACCAGGTGCGGGCGGATGTGTTCCTGGGTCTGCTGGACGGCAGCATGTCCGGCCTGGACGACGACGCCATCATCGCCGTCCTGTTCACGAATGCCGCCCGCAAACGGGCTGGTGACGAGGACGACTACGACGACCAGCTCTCCGACGATCCCTTCGATGACAGTGGCATCGACGACAGCGCCGACCTCTACGACACCTGCGACGACACCGACGACACCGACGACACCGACGACACCAATGGGGACGGGGAGAACACCCGGCGCTCCGGCGGCCTCCACGACCTCCAGCACGCCAACGGCGCGAAGGACGGCGACGTTGACGACACCGTCACCGGAGCGAGCCCCTCCAGCCCTGCCGATCACGGCGACGGCACCGACCCCTGTAACTCGTCCGGCGATCCCGGTGACACTGACCCTGATACGGGATGCTCAGGCTCCGCCCATGGTGACGGGCCCAACAATGGTGGCCCCACCGGTCCTGTCTCCGGCACCGGTTCTGTCTCCGGCACTGGTTCTGGGCCTGCTGGTCCTGCCGGCCGCACTGGAGCCAGTGCCGGAAGTGTTTCGGGTGTCCGGGGCGGCAACCTCGGCGCGAGCGCGAGCGCGAACGCGAACGCGAACGCGAACGTCAGCGTGAGCGTGAGCGCGAGCCCGAGCCCGAGCCCAAGTCCGAGCGTGAGCCTGGCGGGCAGGGTGGGCGGCAGCCGCGACGACAGCGCGGACCTCAAGAACG